>CAMWHN010000232.1 GCA_947174085.1 uncultured Ruminococcus sp. | reverse complement strand
CACGTGGAACATTTTTTTAAATATACTAGAATTATTTTAAAATATTCCTAAAAAAGTAAGATGTTTCACGTGGAACATTTTTTTATATACTAAAATTATTTTAAAATATTTCTAAAAAAGTGAGATGTTCCACGTGGAACATTTTTTTATATACTAAAATTATTTTAAAATATTTCTAAAAAAGAGAGATGTTCCACGTGGAACATTTTTTCAAAAAGATAATAAAAAAAATCTTTACAAATTCGTTGAAACATGCTATAATAATTAAGAAGTTTAAAATAGAAAGGAGTTTTTTCTGATTTATGGGTAAAGTGATTGCAGTTGCGAATCAAAAGGGCGGTGTTGGTAAATCCACAACCACTGTGAATCTTTCAGCATATTTAGGCACAAGAGATAAAAAAATTCTCTGTATTGATATGGACGCACAGGGGAATGCAACAACTGGCTTTGGGATTCAGAAAAAAGATTTAACATGTTCTTCTTATGAAGTACTGACAGGCAAGGCAAAAATAAAAGATGCTATTCTGGAAACAGAGTTTGCCAATGTTTCATTGATTCCGGCAGATGCAGATTTGGCAGGAGCTGAAACAGAACTTGTAAATATGGAACAGCGGTTTAATCGCCTGAAAATGCAAATATTGATGATTAAGAAAAATTATGATTATATTTTTATTGATTGTCCGCCGGCATTGGGGCAAGTTACGATTAATGCAATGACAGCATGTGATGAAGTGTTAATCCCTATGTTAGCTGAATATTATGCATTAGAAGGCTTAACTCAGCTTATGAATACCATGAAACTTGTAAGAGTAAATTATAATTCTAAGCTGGAAGTTTGTGGTATTTTATTTACAATGTATGATAATCGGCTGAATGTTTCAAAACAAGTCGTAGAAGAAGTAAAAAAATATTTTCCAGATAAAGTATTTGAAGCAAAGATTCCACGGAATGTGAGATTATCAGAAGCCCCCA
Organism: uncultured Ruminococcus sp.; assembly: GCA_947174085.1. Lineage (GTDB taxonomy): Bacteria > Bacillota > Clostridia > Oscillospirales > Ruminococcaceae > UBA3855. The sequence goes on along the minus strand of CAMWHN010000232.1, from coordinate 2,894 downwards.
GTTATGGCAAGCCGATTTTATATTATGATAAGCATTCTAAAGGCGCATTGGCATATGAATTATTTGGCAAAGAATTTTTAGGCGAGCCGTTAAGCAGTTTGACAAAATTACGCATGAATATTGCAAAATAAAAAAATGTTCCACGTGGAACATGAAAATTTTAATTTTGTGATAAAAAAGAAAGGAGGATTTTATGGCTAGAGGAGGTCTTGGCGGTGGCTTAGGTTCTTTGTTTGAAAATAATTCTTCAGAAGTCCAAATGAAAAAAACACTCCGGATTTCTGAATTAGAACCAAATCGAAACCAGCCAAGAAAAAATTTTGATAATACATCAATTACTGCTCTTGCAGAGTCAATAAAAGAACATGGCGTGTTACAGCCAATTCTAGTTAGACCATTGCCATTGGGAAATTATCAAATTGTAGCTGGTGAACGAAGATGGCGAGCTGCAAAAATGGTTGGACTTGATGAAGTACCGGTTATCATTCGTGAATTATCAGAACTGGAAACCGCACAAATTGCATTAATTGAAAATTTACAGCGTGAAAATTTAAATCCAATTGAGGAAGCACAAGCATTTCAGAGATTACAAAATGAATTTGATATGAAACAAGAAGCAATTTCTAAAACAGTTGGTTGCTCCCGAAGTACAGTGACAAATGCACTGCGTTTACTAAAATTGCCAAAAGAAGTGCAGGATATGCTAGCTGAAAATAAAATTTCAGCAGGACATGCAAAAGCATTGCTTAGTTTTTCAGATGAAGAAATGATAATTAAATTAGCACAAAAAGTATGTGATGACTTTTTAACAGTCCGTCAGATTGAAAAACTTGCAATTATGTCACAGAAATCTGAATCTGAAACTGAATCCAAAATTGAAAAACCTGTATCTTATTATGGTGAAGTTGAACAAGCATTACATACAAGATTAAACCGAAAAGTAAAAGTGCAGTTTAAGAAAAATAAAGGTAGTCTGATTTTGGAATTTTACAATGAAGAAGATTTAAAAGAATTAGCAAATTTATTATCTCCAGATTAAAAAATGTTCCACGTGGAACATTTTAGAAATAAAATTAATAATCAGAAAGGAAATGAATTGATTATGCTAGACAAAAAATTTTTAAGGGAAAATCCTGAGCTTGTGAAAGAGAATATCAAGAAAAAATTTCAGGACAATAAATTGCCGTTAGTAGATAAAGTGATTGCATTAGATAAAGAATCTCGTAATGCACAGCTTCAGGGTGATAAGCTTAGAGCAGAGAAAAAAGCCAAAAGCAAACAAATTGGTGGTCTAATGGCTAAGGGCGATAAAGAGGGTGCAGAAGCTCTCCAAGCAGAAGTTGCGGCAATTAATGATAAATTAGAAGCACTTAAGAATCGTGAAAAGGAAATACCACAGGAAATCAGAAAAATTATGCTTGTGATTCCAAATATCATTGATGAATCTGTGCCGATTGGCAAAGATGATTCTGAAAATGTCGAATTAGAACGTTTTGGTGAACCAGTTGTGCCAGATTTTGAAGTGCCTTATCATATTGATATTATGGAAAAATTAAAAGGCGTTGACTTAGAATCCGCAAGAGAAACGACTGGTAGTGGATTTTATTATCTTTGTGGCAACATTGCAAGATTGCATTCTTCGATTTTGTCTTATGCAAGAGATTTCATGATTGACAGAGGATTTACATATTATATACCGCCGTTCATGATTCGTAGTAAAGTTGTTACTGGTGTGATGAGTTTTGATGAAATGGACGAAATGATGTATAAAATTGAGGGCGAAGATTTATATCTCATCGGCACAAGTGAACATTCTATGATTGGAAAGTTTATTGATACGATTATTCCAGAAGAAGAATTGCCTCACACATTGACAAGCTATTCTCCATGTTTCAGAAAAGAGGGTGGCGCACATAATAAGGAAGAACGTGGCGTTTATAGAATACATCAGTTTGAAAAACAAGAAATGATTGTTGTCTGCAAGCCTGAAGAAAGTATGCAATGGTTTGATGTACTTTGGAAAAATTCCGTTGATTTCTTTAGAACGTTAGATATTCCAGTAAGAACATTGGAATGCTGTTCTGGAGATTTGGCTGACCTGAAAGTAAAGAGCTTGGACGTAGAAGCATGGTCACCACGTCAGAAAAAATATTTTGAAGTGGGAAGCTGTTCTAATTTAGGAGATGCACAGGCAAGACGTTTAGAAATTCGTGTCAAAAAAGAAGACGGCACAAAATATTTTCCACATACGCTAAATAATACAGTCGTTGCACCACCTAGAATGCTAATTGCATTTTTAGAAAATAATCTGAACGAAGACGGAAGCATTCGCATTCCAGAAGCATTACGTCCCTATATGGGCGGTATGGAAGTTATTCCTGTCAAATAAAGTGAAAATCCGGTATATTATGCCCACAGATGATAAAATGGCAATCAGTAAAATATATGAAGAAAGCTGGAAATATGCTTATAAAAATATTATACCACAAGATTATCTTGATACAATTCCAGAAGGACGCTGGGTAAAAAATTTGGATAACCCAAATTTTCGTACATTGGTTTGTATTGATAATGAAAAAATTGTGGGGACAAGTAGCTTTTGTAAATCCCGTTTCTGTCAGTTTGATAGATGGGGAGAAATTATTTCGATTTACTTATTGCCAGATTATATGGGAAAAGGTTTTGGCAAAGCTCTTTTGCGGTCAGTGATTGCTGAATTAAAGAAATCAGACTATAAAAATATTTTTTTGTGGGTACTTGAAGAAAATTTCAGGGCAAGGCATTTTTATGAAAAAGCAGGATTTTTAATAACTACAGATTATTTAGATGATACTATCGGCGGAAAAAATCTTCGTGAAATCAGATATATTTATGGGAGATAGTTAATTTTAGTT
>CAMWHN010000231.1 GCA_947174085.1 uncultured Ruminococcus sp. | reverse complement strand
ATTTATATTTTTATGCTAAAATAAGCTTGTGAAATAAAATTAACGCAAAGGAGCGTATTTCCTGTTAAGAGGAAATACGCTTTTTTTGTTAGAATATAACTGGAGGATTGTATAATTATGGATAAAATAGACCAGAAATTACTTGCTATTTTACAGCAAAATGCAAGATTGCCATTAAAAGCCATTGCATCACAAGTTTTTCTTTCTGCGCCGGCGGTTTCCAGTAGAATTGAAAAACTGGAAACACAAAAATTAATCAAAGGCTATCATGCGGAGATAGATTTGCAAAAACTGGGTTATCATATTACGGCTTTTATCAGCTTAGAATTAATGACAAAACAAAAACCTGAATTTTATCAGTTTATCGCAGAATGTCCAAATGTACTGGAATGCAATTGCGTAACAGGTAAATTTTCTATGCTAATTAAAGTCGCTTTTCCTAGCACACAAGAACTTGATTTATTTATTGGTCAGCTCCAGAGATTTGGCAATACGTCCACACAGATTGTATTTTCTACACCTGTTCCGCATAGAGATGTTGCCATTTTGGCAGAAGATTAAAATCAAATCTGTTATCATTTTTTTGATTATTTTTTAATTAAAAACTCTCTCAAATGCCAGATAATTATTTTGTTCACGCTGTGTATGATAAATTGCAAATTCAATATGCTGAAATTTGTTTTTAAATTCCCGCTCTTGTAAAACTTGACGATAAGCTTGTGCGACTACATAAGGACTATTACAGAATGCACCACAGCCGAATGCGCCTAATACTAATACTTGAATATGATTAGCTAATGCAATAGATAACAAATGTCTTGCCCGTGAAATATGCAATTGCATAAGTTCTTTGTCTGTTAGTTTTAATGATTCTGAAACGTTACTAGGATTCATGCGGTTATTCGGCTTTTTTCTTAAATTCGGAGCTGCACAAGTTAAAATATCGACTTTGCACCAGTCTGTTTCTGGCATACGTTTCGGCAGATTATCATCTGTTTTAATAATTAAAATATCTGGTGAATAAATACAAGCATTTGTATAACGCAAGTCTTTTCTAAGTCTGTGAAATAAATAAAATTGCTGTTTCAGCCAATTTTGATTTAAGCAAGGATATAAATTAGAACAACGACATAAACTTTCTTCTTGCGCTCGGCTACCGTGTGTCACACCACCACCGGCATTTGTTGCAGATGCAAAATTATGCACAGCAATTCTGGCATTTGGGTATTGCTTTTGTAATTGCATTGCCGTTTCAAAAGATTTTAATTTGGAAACATGAATTTTAGTCTGAAAATTTTCTTGTGATTCTGGAATTTTCGGCGTTTTTTGTTCTAAGTAAAGCTTTGTATTTTTAATAGAATTTTCTGTTGCTTGTTTTAATTTTGGATTTTCGTCAAGCCAATTTAATGTATCTTCAAAAATTGTAATTAATTCTTCCCGAATATCAGCCATTTTTTATCACCTCAGGAATTATTATAGCACAATAAATTAAATTTGTCAATAATTTTCTGGAAAAATATAAAAAATAAGTTGACAAATATATGAAATCAGTCTATAATGATAAGTAGCAGAATTTCTTGCTAAATTTTGATACAAAAGGAGTATCTTGAATTGAATATTTTAATTATAGGCTGCGGAAAAGCTGGAAGTATTTTAACAAGAACGCTTTGCAAAGAAGAACATAATGTAACTGTCATAGATATTAATTCTGAAGTGGTAACTAGCATTGTAGATAATTTTGATGTACAGGCATTAATGGGAAATGGCTTAATTATAAAAGATTTACAAGAAGCCGATGTAGAACATGCAGATGTAGTCATTGCAATGACAGAATCTGATGAAACTAATATTATGTGCTGTATGATGGCTCGCAAATGTGGTGCAAAGCATAGTATTGCCAGAGTACGAAATCCTATGTTTTCACAACAGATTGTATTCATGCGTGAAGAATTAGATGTTAGCATGATGATTAATCCAGAATATCAAACAGCTAATGATATTGCCAGAATGTTGCGTTATCCGAATGCACTTCATGTAGAAAGTTTCGCAAATGGGCGCATGGAACTAGCAGAATTGCGAGTGACACCAAATGGCATTATGGACGGATTAGTATTATCTGCATTGCCATCAAGAATGAAATTAAGATTATTAGTCTGTGCTGTTATGCGTGAAGATGATTGTTTTATTCCAGATGGTAATTTTATTCTGAAAGGCAATGATAGAATTTATATTACAGCGGCACATAGTGAATTATCTAAATTTTATAAACAAGTCGGAGATGTGAAAAATAGAATCAAGTCTGTAATTATTGTCGGTGGCGGAAAAATTAGTTATTATTTAATTCGGCAGTTACTAGAATTAGGGATGCAAGTAAAAATTATTGAACAAAATCGGGAACGCTGTGAGCAATTAAGTGACTGGTTTCCCAAAGCGTCTATTATTTGTGCTGATGGTACTGACCAAGATATTTTACTGGAAGAAGGCATTACTAATGCTGATGCTTGTATTATGCTGACTGGCATTGATGAAGAAAATATTATTTTATCTCTGTATGCAAAAAAAATCGGTGTGAATAAAATCGTTACGAAAATTAATAGAACTTCACTGTTGCCAATTTCGGACAGTGTAGGGCTAGAAAATGTGGTTTCGCCGAAAAATACAACAGCAGCATTGATTTTGCAATATATTCGAGGAAAACAAAATTCAGAAGGCAGTAATATTAATACACTATATAGATTAGCAGATGATAAATTAGAAGCCATTGAATTTATTGTTCGGGGAAATGCAAAATATATTGGTGTGCCGTTGAAAAAATTAAAAAGCAGTTCAGGTTTTCTAATTGCAGGGATTATTCGCAATAACAAGCGTATTATTCCAACTGGTGATGATTGCTTAAAATTAAATGACAGTGTGATTATTGTAACAACAAGGCAAAAAATAGCTAGTTTAGATGCAATTTTTCAAGCACAGGAGGCAGGAAAATAAATCATGAATTATAAAATGATTGGCTATCTAACTGGGCAGATTCTTCGAGCGTTAGGCATATTAATGCTTTTGCCGTTACTTGTGAGTTTGATTTATCATGAACCAGAAAGCCGGAATGCATTTGCTATCACGGCAGGTATATTAATTTTATTAGGAACTCTGGTAACACTCAAAAAACCTGAAAATAAAGATATTTATACTCGTGAGGGCATGGCAACAGTAACTGTTACATGGATTTTAGTTTCAATATTAGGCGCACTGCCTTATGTTATTTCAGGTGAGATTTCTAGTTTTGCAGACGCTATTTTTGAAACAGCGTCTGGCTTTACAACGACGGGGGCTACAATTTTAAATAATATAGAAGCAATGTCAAATGCCTGTTTATTTTGGAGAAGTTTTTCGCACTGGTTAGGCGGTATGGGTGTATTAGTTTTCATGTTAGCAATTTTGCCACAGAATGATACAAGAACGATGCATCTTGTCAGAGCAGAATCCCCCGGACCTACAGCAGGAAAATTAACGGCTAAAATGAGTTTTTCTGTTAGAATTTTATACGGTATTTATATTGTCTTGACAATATTAGAAACTATTTTATTAAGTTTTAGTAAAATGACTTTTTTTGAAGCGTTAAATCATGCATTTTCTACAGCAGGTACAGGCGGTTTTGGTATGACAAATCATAGCATTGCAGATTATGACAGTGCCTATATTGATATTGTTATCACAATTTTTATGCTATTATTTTCCGTAAATTTTACGTTATATTATTTATTATTATCAAAAAAATTTTTACAAGTCTTCAAAAACGAAGAATTAAGATTATTTTTGGGTATTGTCGCAGGCGCATCTATTTTAATTGCATGTGATATTATCCCTATTTATG
>CAMWHN010000230.1 GCA_947174085.1 uncultured Ruminococcus sp. | reverse complement strand
GTTTTTAGATAGCTTTTTAGAATGATTAAATAAAAAAGGAGCTGAAAAAATGGCTGTAAATTATACTTTATTAAAACAAACTGGTTTTATGCAACAAAAGCAAAAAAATAATTTTTCTGTTAGAATCCATGTAACTGGCGGATATTTAACAGCTAGTCAAATTGCAAAAATTGCAGAAATTGCTGATAAATTCGGCAATGGCTATGTACATTTGACTTCGAGACAAAGCATTGAAATTCCATTCGTGAAATTGGAACAAATTGAAGAATTTAAACAGGCTCTTGCAGACGGCAATTTAGAAACAAGTAATTGCGGTGCAGGTGTTCGCACTGTGACCGCTTGTCAAGGTAATGCAATCTGTGCAAGTGGCTGTATTGCTACATATGAACTTGCTAAAGAACTTGATGAACGTTATGCCTCTCGAAAATTACCACATAAATTTAAAATTGGTATCACTGGTTGTCAAAATAATTGTCTAAAAGCAGAAGAAAATGATTTAGGAATTAAAGGCGCAATTCAGGCACAATGGATAGAATCTAAATGTATTCACTGTGGGATTTGCGAGAAAAAATGCCGTCATAATGCTTTGAAATTACAAGATAATAAAATTATAATTAATAAAGATTTATGTACACTTTGCGGAAAGTGTTATCATGCCTGCCCTGTCAAATGTTGGGATACGCAACAAGGTTATATCATAACATTTGGAGGTTTATTTGGGAATACAATTAGTAAAGGCGAGTCTATTTTGCCATTTGTTGCAGATAAACAGAAATTAATAAAAATTTGTGATGCTGCGATAGAATTTTTTGAACAACATGCTAATTCTGGAGAAAGATTTAAATTTACACTTGACAGAACCGGTTGGGAAGAATTTAAAATTATAGTACAAAATGCTTATGAACAAGCATAATTATTTTTGAAAAACTGTCAATTTTGACAGTTTTTTATTATAAAATCTATTTTATAGTAAAAGTTATTTATTTTTTGGAAATCCTATGCTATAATAAATATTCAGAAAGGGTGATATGATTATGCTTCAGATTCAGCATATAAGAAAACAATATATCACTGGTGATTTGATACAAACAGCACTAGATGATGTGTCTTTGAATTTTCGTGATAATGAATTTGTTGCGATTTTAGGACCTTCGGGGTCTGGTAAAACAACTATGCTAAATATTATTGGCGGTCTTGATAGATATGATTCCGGTGATTTAATTATTAACAATATTTCAACTAGGCAATATAAAGACAAAGATTGGGATTCTTACCGGAATCATACAATTGGCTTTGTTTTCCAAAGTTATAATTTAATTCCACATCAGACTGTATTATCTAACGTGGAATTAGCTTTGACAATTTCAGGGGTTTCTAAATCAGAACGCAGAAAAAGAGCTAAATCTGCACTTGAAAAAGTCGGTTTAGGCAATCAGTTGCATAAGAAACCAAATCAAATGTCAGGCGGTCAAATGCAACGTGTGGCTATTGCAAGAGCTTTGGTAAATAATCCGGCAATTTTGCTAGCAGATGAACCAACAGGAGCATTAGATTCTGAGACTAGCATTCAAGTAATGGAAATGCTCAAAGAAGTTGCCAAAGATAGACTTGTTATTATGGTAACACATAACCCTGAACTTGCCGAAGAATATGCCAACAGAATTGTTCGGGTCAAAGACGGAAAAATTCTCGAAGATTCTAATCCATTGGATTCTGAAAATTTATCTCAGGAAACACATCATGAAAATATGGGAAAGTCTTCTATGTCCATGCTGACAGCTTTAGAACTAAGTTTTAATAATTTGCGAACTAAAAAAGGCAGAACATTATTAACTTCTTTTGCAGGGTCTATCGGCATTATTGGTATTGCCTTAATTTTATCGCTTTCTAATGGTGTGAATACTTATATAGATGATTTACAACGAGATACTATGACGGCTTATCCGATTTCGATTGAAGCACAATCTATGGATATGTCCAGTCTAATCGAAATGGGACAGAATCAGCACGGCAAAGAAAAAGAAATTAATCATAATTTAGATGCCGTTTACGGCGATAGCTCAACAATTGAAGTTGCTAGTACTATGCAAACGAGTATCAAAGAAAATAATTTAACTGCTTTTAAAGAATATTTAGATAATAAAAATAGCGAAATTCATGAATATATCGGCGAAAATGGTATTGTTTACGGCTATGATACAAAATTTAGTGTTTATACTTATGATGATAATCACAAGCTAATCAACACAGATGGCAGTACACTACAAAAAAATAATAATCAATATAATTTCATGAATATGATGATGCAAAGAAATAGCATGCTAACAGGTTCTAATCTGCCATTTGAAGAATTAATGCCTAGTGCGGATAACAGCAGTCTTGTCAGCAAAACTATCACAGATAATTATGAACTTGTATACGGCTCTATGCCAAATGCCTATAATGAATTAGTATTAGTTCTTGATAAGAATAACGAAATTTTACAAACTTTGCTCTATCAATTAGGCTTTCTGCCCTCTGAGGAATATCAAGAGCTTATTAAATTACTAGATGACAATGAAACAGTTACTATAAATTCTGAAAAAATTAGCTATACAGATATTTGTAATAAAATTTTTTATTTAATTCCCAATTGCGATTTATATCAGGAAAATAAAAATAATCAGTTTTATCAAATAGAAGATAATAGCCAAGAATTAGAAAATTTACTTGAAGATGCTGTGAAATTAAAAATTACTGGCATTATTCGCCCCAAAGAAGATTTGGATAATACACTAATTTATCAGCCAATCGGCTATACAAGCGCATTAACAGAATATTTAATGAATTATACTGAAAAAAGTGCTGTTGTCAAAGCACAGGAACAAAATCCAGATATTAATATTTTAACTGGTCTGCATTTTGATGCGAAAAAACAAGATGAAAAAATACAAGATGTAAAAAACTATATTTCTGATATGGGTATTTCAGAAAAAGCGTCTATGTATCAGACAATTTTAATGCTTGAACAAATTTCTGGAAAATTTTCTGATTCTGAACAAGAAACTACTATAGAAAATACACCGCTTGCTTATCAAAATTCTAGTTTTTCCGGTAATTCTACTGGTTTGAATACATTAAATTATTTAAATTCAAATGCCGGAGCTGTCATGTCACTTAGTGAACAAGTAAAAATCCCTGAAGAATCCACAACAGAATTTATAACAGAACCCACTACAGAACCTATCACAGAACTTACAGGTATAATTATTTCAGATTTTAGTCTTGTCAAAACACCAGATAAAACAATTTATACTATCGGTGAAGAAATTGATTTAACTGGCGGTGTGATACATGATAGCATAATTATTACGAATCAAAACGGCGAGCAAGAATTAATAGATTCTTATCAGTACATGACAAGTGAAAATTATATACTGGAATCAGAAGCATTTGATAATACTAAAGCTGGTATTTATCCGATTTATCTTGTAAAAAATTATATAAATATAAATAATCAGCCTGCAACCGAAAAAATTTTATTTTATGTTCTTGTCAAAGAACCTCAAATCATTCAAGATATTACAGACCCTACAGAACTGCCAACAACAGAACCAGAAACAGAATTTACTACTACAGAATCTACTACAGAAACAAATATTTTTCATACAGACCCAACAGAAACTAATATACAATTTACATTGCCAACGTTTTCAGAACAACAGTTTACTTTCCCTACAATGCCTACTGGAAATAATTCTAATAATAATTTTGATTCTGATTTGATTCAGCAATATTTGCAAAGTCAAATCGGACAAAATTCCGGAAGTAATTTTAATTCTGACATGATGCAACAGTATTTACAAAGTCAAATCGGACAAAATTCCGGAAGTAATTTTAATTCTGACATGATGCAAC
>CAMWHN010000229.1 GCA_947174085.1 uncultured Ruminococcus sp. | reverse complement strand
ATCATAAACAATATATTTATTATCTTCTTTCACTGTTCCCAGATAATAGCCATCACCTAATTCTTCCATAGACGAAAACACAAAAGGCAAAACAACATTTTCTTCATAATCTACACCGCCAATAAAAATTTCATGATGCATTTCACTAGAAACAAGAGCCATTTCAGGTGTTACATCTAAAATTTCTAACCAATCCGGCTCGATGATTACAGAACGCTGACTATCCAGCAAGCCATAATAGCCATTGACGCTTTTAAATACCTGCATTTCACCAAAATTCTTGACAACAGAATCTATTTTATTATCTCGAATACTATTCTCTGTATTTTTCGTCACATCAAGATACCCTCTTGTTAATATAATACATAAAATAATCAAGACAATAAATAACATAGAAATTAAAAATTTTGCTTGACTGCTCATGATTTAATTTTTATTTTCCTGACGTGAACGATAAATTTCTTCATTTTCACGCATTAAATAAATTGGTCTGTGTTTAGATTCTAAATAATTTTTTGCCAGATACTGCCCTAAAATGCCAGTACAGAACAATTGCAAACCGCCAATAAAAAATATTGCACATAAAATACCTATCGTAGTTGCAAAATCAAAACCGTCACTGAATCCTTTTATAAGCCAAATAATAAATAATATCACGGCAAAAATACAACTTATAATGCCTAAAACACCAGCCATCATCAATGGTGCAGTTGAGAAAGCCATAATTCCTTCTAGTGAATACCGGAATAATCCCCAGAATGACCAAGACGAAGTGCCGACAGGACGTTCTACGTTTTCATATTCAATATATTGCGTTTTAAATCCAACCCAACTGAAAATGCCTTTAGAAAAGCGATTATATTCCTGCATATTTAAAATTGCATCTACCATTTGCCTTGACATGAATCTAAAATCCTGTGCGCCGTCAACAATTTCAGTTTGCGAAATTTTATTCATAATTTTATAAAATAATCTCGCAAAAGCAGAGCGTATTTTGGATTCACCTTTACGGCTGACACGTCTTGTCGTGGCGCAGTCAAATTCCCCGTCCTTGACATAATTGTACATCTTAGGCAGGAATGCCGGAGGGTGCTGTAAATCTGCGTCCATTACAACAACAAAATCACCTTTTGCATTCTCAAGTCCGGCATATATGCCGGCTTCTTTTCCGAAATTTCTCGAAAATGAAATATATCGCACACGTTTATCTTTCAGTGCCATTTCCCGTAAAATTTCTAACGTCTTATCACGAGAACCATCATCAATAAACACAAGTTCAAATATTAGTTCTGCATGTTCTTCCTGCATTTGTTTCATGATTTTTTGAATTTCTTCATAAAACATTGGCAAAACTTCCTGTTCGTTATAGCATGGTACAACAATCGAAATTAATTTCATTTATATGCCTCCTTACGTCCGCACCAATACATTTCTATGATACTACATATTTGCAAATATTGCAAGTATTTTTAGAAAATTTTTTTATAAAAATTTTAAGCGTAAAATTTTTCTCAAAATATAGGCAATATTTTTTCAACAAACGATTTGGCTATTTTTCACAAATTTTAAATTAAAAATTTTATTCAGAAAAAACTGCCTGTATTAAAAAACACAGACAGTATTTTTATTAATTATTCGCCCATAATTTTCGCAACAGCACAATCCATTTCTGTTGATTCGTGTAATTCAATGACACCCAAATCACAGCATTTTGCAAGTGAAGAATCAAACGGAAGCTGTGCCAATAACGGTATATTATATTCTTTGGCAATTTCAGCCGTATGACTTTCGCCGTAAATCATAATTTTTTTATTACAATCAGGACATACAGCATAACTCATATTTTCAATAATACCCAGTACAGGAATCTGCATCATATTTGCCATTTTGACAGCTTTCTGAACAATCATAGATACTAAATCCTGTGGAGAAGTAACAATGACAATGCCATCTATTGGAATACTTTGGAATACAGTCAAAGGCACATCACCTGTCCCCGGAGGCATGTCCACAAACATATAATCTACACTATCCCAAATAACATCTGTCCAGAATTGCTTGACAACACCTGCAATAACAGGACCTCTCCAGACAACAGGGTCTGTATCATGCTCCAGCATTAAATTCACGGACATAATATCAATACCCATTTTAGACCTTGCCGGAAGCATTCCCAATTCATTGCCAAGGACTTTTTCTTTCACACCAAAAGCCTTTGGAATAGATGGACCTGTAATATCTGCATCTAAAATAGCAGCATGTTTGCCGGCTCTCTGTACACCAACTGCTAACATAGAAGATACTAGAGATTTACCAACACCGCCTTTGCCACTGACAACAGCAATTACTTTACCAATTTTGCTTAACTGATTCGGCTGTTCTAATAAACTTTGTGGAGCAGAACGCTCTCCGCAAGCACTTCCGCAAGTGCTACAATCATGGGTACAGGCATTTTCCTGTGTTTGTTTTTCTTGTTCACTCATAAAAAAACTCCTTCCAAATAAAAAATTATTATTATAATAACGGTGCAAAAATTCTTAGAATAGAACTCACAACCCGTTTTGGCAAAGCACGTTTTTGACAGTCTTCTAAAGAAATTTCTATGCTTTTTTCAAGACTGGCTTCAAAATCCTTGCGAATATCTTTTACTGTTTGACAGCCATATAATACCGCAGCGCATTCAAAATGCAGATATAAACTCCGGTAATCTAAATTAATTGTTCCGACAACGCCAATAGCATCATCAGAGCTAAAATTTTTTGCATGTACAAAACCGGATTCATATTCAAAAATTCTAACATGTTGCTCTAATAATTCCCGATAATAGCCCCAAGCTATGCTATAAACATACCATTTATCAGGAATATGAGGCGTTAAAATTCTTACATCAACACCTTTTTTTGCCGCTAAGCCCAATGCTGTAATCATTTCATGGTCTAAAATTAAATACGGTGTCATAATATAAACATAATCTTTGGCATTATTAATAATATCTAAATAAACAGATTTACCGACATATTCGCCGTCAGTTGGTGAATCACTATAAGGCTGTATAAATCCGTCATAATTACTAGGATAAATTTCTTTTGGTCTGTATTTTTCTAATTCGCCATTATCTGTTTCTTCAAGATGCCATAATTGCAAAAACATAATTACAAAACTCCATGCAGTTTCACCACGACACAGTATACCACCATCTTTCCAGTGTCCGAATCTTACTTTACGATTTACATACTCGTCTGCAATATTAATTCCACCAGTGAAAGCCGTATGTCCGTCAATTACTAAAATTTTTCTATGGTCTCGATTATTCTGTGAGGAAGTTAAAAACGGCTTGAAATTATTAAATACTTTGCACTGAATATGATATTTTTCTAAATCTGTAAAATATCGCATTGGCATAACAAATTCTGTTCCGAAACCATCATACATGATTCTGACATCAATGCCCTGAGATGCTTTTTCTTTTAGAATTTCTAATAATTCTTCCCACATAGAGCCTTGGTCAATAATAAAAAATTCCAGAAAAATATAATATTTTGCTTTTTTTATTTCTTGTTTCATCGCTTCAAACATTTTTTCGCCAATTGGAAAAAATTCTGAATTATAATTTCTGTAAACTGGATAACTGCCATAATTTAATAAATATTTTGATAAATTCGCCTGTGCAATATTTCGTTCCTGAAGCTGTTGTATCACATGTGTATCTTGCAAGAGATATTTTTTTGTTTCTTTGACACGGCGAGCATAATTTTTTTTAAAGCTCTTATGTCCAATATCTGTTTTTACTAGTAAATAAGCCAATCCTGCAAATAACGGAAATACTAGCATTGCAATTATCCATGGCAATTTATAATCTGGATTTTCTGACGTATTAGAAATATAAATTACTAGTATAATATTTAAT
>CAMWHN010000228.1 GCA_947174085.1 uncultured Ruminococcus sp. | reverse complement strand
TATATTGTTTGACTTCAGAAAATCCCTTGAATATATCTGCAATTATATCATCATAATGATATTTAGGTGATTTGCGATATCCTAACATAATACAATCATAACCTTTGAGCGCAATTTTCTGTCCGATAAAATGAAAATCTGAGGGAGAACCACTATTCCATCCACCGCCATGAATATAAATTACTAAAGTTTTATTTTTTGAATTAGGTGATGCATAGTATAAAAAATATTGGCTTTTATTTCCCCATTGTATTTTAATTGGTTTTAATATTTTTTTTACTTTTAACAATGGAATAATAAAATTTCCATAACTGCAATATTCACGCAATGTATCATTCATAGAATATCTCCTTTGTTAATTCTTTCCATGAACCAATTCTCAAATGCGGAAATTCTATAGAAAAGCTATCATTTTTTTCATAGAACTTACTGGGAATTGTTCTGTCATCATAGTAAACAGGAAATAAATTTGCTTGATATGCTCCAAATATATCTACTTCTACATCATTGCCACAATACCAAATTTCTTCAGGTTTTAGCCCTGATTTCCGAATTGCAATATCAAAAATATGTATATCAGGCTTGCGAAAAATATACTCACTTGATGTAATTATAAATTCAAAATGATGTTCCGGAAAAAATTGCTTCAAGCGTTTTATTAAAGCTTTATTTGACCAACATAGATTACTAATAATTCCAGTCCGAATATGATTCTCACGAAGTACAGCAAGCATTTTATCTGCGTTGGGTGTCATACAGCCTTTAGAAACACCATTCCAAATAATTTCTTCTGCTTTTTCAATCGGAATTGATAATTTCATGTTAAAATGCTCCAGAACATAGCGCAAAAAAATATGTTCATGTATTTCAATTCTTTCACCACGCAAAGTCCTGATTTCTTCAAATAATAAAAGCAAATAGTCACTAAATTCTTGTAAACTAACATGATTTGGATTTTCGCTAATATAAGAATAAATTGCTTGATTTCCTGCACTTGGGCAAAAATCCGGTTCATATAAAAGTGTTCCGCCATAATCAAATAAAATCATTTTAGGTTTCATTTTTATTTCTCCTTTCTGGGAAATAATCTTTCCATTCGCCATTGCTATAAATTTCAAGCTTTCCCCATTGGGGTTGATTCACATTTCTGCCCTTTACTCGGATAGGAAGTAACGCATCATGCTGACAATATGGCATAGGGTCATCTAACAAAATCCAGCCTCTTTCATCTATTTCATCTTGCCAATCTTCAAAAGCAGATGCTTCGTCTGGATACCAGTTGTCAAAAGAACATTGCACTGCATCTACCGAAGTATATAAATATACAAATACTCCATCTTTTTTTTTATGTGTCTTATGTATCATAATCTTGTAGACAGTATCTTTTTTATTGCATTTGTACGGATTTTTCAAATATCCAAGCATTCTCATAGCATCAACCAATCTCTCATCTTGCACCGTCCATCCAAGAACCATATGCCTGCTTTTCTATTGCTTCTATTGTCAACTTTCTAAATTCTTCAATGGTATGACAAAGTCTTCTATCATAATATATACAGCATTCATAAATTCCATTTTTTACTTCGCAATAATCTGTATTTATATGTATTTGTTTCTCTTTATTCATGTAAACAATAAACCTGTGTTCACCCCAAGGATTATGTGTGATTCCATGTAAAATAATATTTTCTCTTTTAATTTTAATATAACTTGCCATTTTTATTCTCCTAAGCATAATTAAATACCATTACTTACACTAAATCTTAGTTCATAAAACTGCCTTACCCATTCCGGCAAATTTTTATAAGTATCTTCTTGCTTTATTTTTTTTAGAGTTCTTGTCCCCACTCTCCTATCTAGTATCGCAAGAATACGAATGATAGCATTATCACTATGCAATGCCTTTATCATTGGCATTTGCAAAAAATCTGTTACAGCTAATAAAAAATCACTTTCACAGTAAATACAATTTTCATTCCATTTTGATTGTAAATTTTTTACTGCTTCCTGATAATTCTCATAAGGAAATTTTTTATTTTCTTCTTTTGTTTTTCGATAAAGCCTTAAAAGACTGCTTAAATTTTCTTCTTGTTCCTGCATTTCAACCCATGAAAAACTAACTAATTCTTTTTTATCTAAAAGAATCACTGCACGACCATAGGCATTATGAACTGTATGATATCTTGTTAAAAAATAGCTAATTCTATTTTTTAACGGCTCACATAAAAAATTTAATAACTGTTTCTGTAATCCAGACCATGATTTGTAATGATTCATGTCATTCTCCTAAAAATTTAAATTAGAATTTTATATTTAACTTGTAACAAATCGGGTTGCCAGCTTCATCTTTCATCAAACAGCAAGAATCTCTTAACGGAAATCTGAAATTATTTTCATCTATTTGAATTGCCTGAACAGGAGGTACATAAATTTCTTGAGATTCCCAAACAATTCTTGCATATAAAATATTGTGATAATACAAATAGCCTTGAAACGGATTTTTTTCAGATGGATATGCATGATGAAAATCTTTTGCACCGTCATAATCTCTTAATGCACATGCTCCGATGAAATTTTCAGTAAAACAATGATTTTTCTTCTGACTAAGTTCTTTTTGATATTTATTATAAAACAATTCTTTATCTGTTTTATATAAATGATAATCATATTCTGTAATGCTATAATATCTTTCATAGTGAGCAATCCAACAAACTAGTACAGTCATAAGATAACCATTTATGTCAGAACTAAAACCAATAGAAAATAAATTTTTCTGGTCAACTATCTGATTTTCTATTGTAATTTCACTAATAAATTTATAATTCACAGAAATCACACTTTCCTTTCGATATTATCAGGACATATTCTAAAACATAGTAATTGTTCTAAGCCTTTGAACAAATTTTTAACAATAATATTTTCATCACTGTCATAACTTGTAACAATTGACACATAATTTGTCTCTTTTGGATTAAAATCAAGACAGCTCCAACTATTCAAATCTTTGACTTTCATCAAGGAAATATCAAGAAACGGATTTTGACTCACAAATATTCCATTTGGTTGTTCTGTAAATAGCTTGGACTTACGCAAATATTCCTGTATTTCTGCTGTGTCCCAACAATTATCACGACAATCAGTTTTAATGTAATAATAATGATACATAAGCAATATCCTTTCTTATTGATTTATTTTCTCCATCAAAAAATTAGTCAAAAAAATTCCTTTTCGTTCAACTTCCTGTTTTTTTATCACTATGAAACCTCTTTTTTCAAAAAAAGGTTTTGCTGTGATAGAAGCATATGTGATGATTTTTTTTAATTTTTTAGATTCTAATTGATTACAAATAGCTGTAGCAACACCTTTTCTTTGATAATCTTTATGTACATATAGACGGTCAAGATAGCCTGTTTTGTCAATATCTCCAAATCCTATAATAATTCCATGTTCAATTGCAATGATACTAGTATGTTTCTGAAATGACTGATTCCACTTTTCTAAATCTATGTCATCAGTTGCCCATGCATCTAATTGCTCTTTTGTGTAATCTTTTGCATTAATTACATGAACAGTATGATAAAACAAATCAGCTAATGCTTTGCAATCTGATGGATGATAATTTCTAATAATCATATTTTCACTCTTGTTCCCATAACATTATATATTCTTTTTGTGCAGTATCTTCATCAATATCTATTGTTTGAATCTTAAACCCAGCTTTTTTATAAAAACTGATTGCCATTTCATTTTTTTCATAAACTGACAAATATAATTTTTTATGATATTTCTTTGCAAAATTAAGCAATTCAGTTCCGATTCCCTTTGACCTGTCTGATTGATTCACGAAAATACCTGCAATCTTATTTTCTACAATTCCAATAAAGCCCGTAATCCTATAATTACTTTCTGATAGATATACTTCTGCTTGCGGAATCATTTTTTTTACTATATTAAAATTTCCTTTCCAGTAATCAGGGCTTATAAATACATGTG
>CAMWHN010000227.1 GCA_947174085.1 uncultured Ruminococcus sp. | reverse complement strand
TTTCAGTACTGTTTACAGATTGTCATTTTTGTGTTATAATTAGAAAATAACTCTCTCACAGAAAGGAAGTGCAGACATTGGCGAAAAAAAATTATCGGGTTAGATATGACAGAATTTTTGGAGCATTTGCAATATTGCTAATTATTATCATTTTATTAATTTCTGGTTGTTCTAAGCGAAATAAAGCCAAAAAACAGAATGAAAAAACAAATCCAACAGAAAATATGTCATTCGCAACGAATGACACAAATAAAAATCAAGCGTATATGAATGTTTCGTTGGAAACAAAAAAATTTCATTCAGGGAATTTAATTTTAGTCAATGAAAAAAATCCTTGTTTATTTGATGCACAAGCGGTTGAAGATGGTACATCAACGGATATTAATTTTGTGACAATTAAAAGCATTTTAGATGCGAAAAATACCACTGCAAAACCGTATACAGCTTCTGATTGGGAAGTTGGACTTGATAGAGAAACGGCTCAGGCAATGGATAGCTGGTTTACAGCATTTTATAAAGAAACGGGGCTGAATGATTTACGAATGATTGGGGGGTATAAACCAGAAGCGACAGATTTAGATTTTCAAACGGGACGAACAATCACAGTTGGCATTTTTCCTGAAATTGGGAGTTCTTATGCGTATAAACCGGAGGGCAATTATGCATGGTTACAGGAACATGCCAAAGAATATGGGTTTATCTTGCGTTATCCTGAAAACAAAGAAGATTATTTTGATGATACGATTACAGAACGCCGAACGGCAACGTTTCGCTATGTTGGGATTCCGAGTGCGATTTACATGACAGAAAAAAATATTTGTCTTGAAGAATTTTTACAGGAAATTAAGAAATATACGCTGGAAAATATGCTAGTAATTACAAGTGCTGAAAAGACGTATCATATGTATTATGTACCGGCAAATATGAGTGATTCTGTGACAACGTTTCAGATTCCAGATGATAGAATTTATTATGAAGTTTCCGGCAATAATATAGACGGCTTTATTGTGACGATTTTTCAGTAATTATTTATTTAATAACACCCTGTAAATTAAAATCAGGTGTATAATTAGAATCAGCAGAAGATTTGTCTTGTGAATAGCCGGAAAAACCTAAATTTTGTGCGATTTTCAGAACGCTGTCATATTCCATTTTGGTGACATGGCGGTTTAGTTCTGGAAAATGATTAGATTTTTGCATAGGGGTATACTGTGCCATAAGGCTTAGCAAAAATTGCTGTTTATCAAAATTTTCAGCAAGAAAATGCAATAATTTTATAGACTCATGTCTATGAGATGGCATAACAAGATGCCGAATCATACAGCCTTTTTTTAATAATTTGTGTTCAGAATCAAAAACAGGCATACCCGTTTGGCGAATCATTTCAGAAATTGCTTTTTCAGCAATTTCAGGATAATCGGGCGCATTGGCATATAACTTCGCTGTTTGAGAACTAAAAAATTTAAAATCGGGCAAATAAATATCTATGAAACCGTCCAGCATACGCAAATTTTCTGCAAATTCATAGCTACTGGTATTATAAATCACAGGAATTGTCAATTTATGTTTGATTAATTCTAATGCGGGAATTAACAAAGGCAAATAATGTGTTGCTGTGACAAGATTAATATTATGTGCATTTTGTTCTTGGAGTTCTAAGAAAATTTCTGCAAGGCGTTTTGGTGTAATTTCCAAGCCGAAATTTTGAGAAGAAATTTGATAATTCTGACAAAAACAGCATTGCAAATTGCAACCGGAGAAAAAAACTGCACCAGAGCCATTTACGCCACTAATACAAGGTTCTTCCCAAAAATGCAGAGATGCACGAGCAATTTTAATTTTATTGCCAGCTCCACAGAATCCAGTGATTTGATTGCGATTAGCACGGCAATTTCTGGGACATAACGTGCATTGGTTAAAATCAAATTGCATATAAAAAATACTCCTTTTTTTATATTATAATAGCATTAAAATTAAAATTAAAAAATTAAAATGGTGCAGTTTGTGGTGCGTCCTGATATTCTTGCTCTGATTCAGATTCAGTTATTATCTCTGTTGGAGCAGTTGGGATTTCAATTTCAATGGGCATAGTTGAAATATCTGGCTCTTGCGGTTCAGTCACTGGTTCGGGAGCAGTTTCCGTAATAGTTACATCAATAGGCGCAGTTTCTTCTATTATTTCAGTAGTTATTTCTGTTGTATCTGTTTGGGTTTCTGTTTCATCTGTCGTAAACGTTGGCAAAGGATTCCCCGACCAACCGCCTGTGCTAATCACATAACTATTTGCACCAACACTAGCTGTTAATTTTACTTGACTTCCGACCGGAAATTTTGTATCTGCTTGTACACTTTGTTCTAAAACCGTATTTAATGCATAAATACTAGGAACATAAGTCAATATGCAATAAAATCCTGCTTCTTCCAATAGTGTTTTTGCAGTTTCAGCATTTTGATTTACACAGTTTGGTACTCTTGCAACTTCCTGCCCTAAACTAACTACCATGCGAATACTTGTGCCTTGAGAGACTTGCTCACCTGCTGAAATGTCTTGTGAAACAATTGTGCCATTAGGAATATCCGGATAATAAGCCGTATCTGCTTGTAAGGCATATAAATATAATTCTGATAACTGTGTTTTAGCTTCTTCAAAATCCATACCAATATAATTAGCAACAGTTTCTAATTTTGACTTGTCCAGATTTTCACGACCACTTGAAATAATCAAATGTACAATACTGCCAATTGCAAGTTTGCTATCTGGTGTGACACCCTGTGCTATTACTGTATTTGGCGCATTATTATCGCTTGCCTGTTCTTCATAGTCTACAACAAAGCCCAATTTTTCAAGAATTTCTGTTGCGTCTTCCAGCAGCATATTACGCATATCGGGAACATATTCTGTCCAGCCATCACTCAAAGTCAAAGTCACAGTATCGCCAGCTTGTAATACACTTCCTGCGGTAGGATTCTGTGTTAATACTTGATTTTCAGGTATTACAGGATTATGAGCTTTTGGATTAAAATTCACTTGCAAGCCCAAAGATTCTAATTCTGCTATCGCTTCTTCTGAAGATAAATATAATACTTCCGGCAAAATAATCGCATTTTCAGAAAATATATATTTGATATCAGAATGCATTTTCGGCGTAGAATATTTAATTTTTAAGCATAACGGTACAATACAGCATATCATACAGAATATTACTGCAAAAACTAATATACTAGATAATTTTATAGTTAATAATTTTTTACTGACAACTGGTGTATCTGCAACTGGTTTACTTGTCATTTTAGGTTTTGCAAGTACACGTTTTACAAGTGCATGTTGTAATAATTTTTTTAATTTTTCCATGCTAGTAATTTCGCCGTTTATAGCTTTTGATAAAATTTTATTTACAGCGTGATTTTTAATTTCTGAATTTTTTATCAAGTCCATTAATAACTGACTGATAGATTTAATATCTTGTATTATTTTCAGATTTGCATCATCTTGATTTTGCACAGCATTCCAGTCACGCAGTTGACAATAATTTTCATGAAAATATACTATCGCATGAGAATTAATTGCACCATGGATAAAATTTTGTTCATGTAATATAATTAATAAATCTATTACAGGCATAAATAATTCAATTGCTTGGGCTGGAGAAAATACACCTGAAATAGTTTGCATATTATCTAAATAATTTGTCACATACCAGATAGTATTTTGACTAGAAAATATATCTTGTATTTCTGGCATGACTGAATTTTTTAAAATTTCCAATCTTGCGAGAGCATTTTTACAAGTTGCATTCCATTGAGATTCATCACCCTCTTGAAATAAAAATTGCAAAGGCAATAACTCAGATAATAATACTTGTTTTGCTTTTTTTAAATCTAAGGCT
Organism: uncultured Ruminococcus sp.; assembly: GCA_947174085.1. Taxonomy (GTDB): domain Bacteria; phylum Bacillota; class Clostridia; order Oscillospirales; family Ruminococcaceae; genus UBA3855. The sequence continues at coordinate 144 of CAMWHN010000227.1, read as the reverse complement.
AAATAATATACTTCTGTGCCACTTAAATATAAAATTTTCTGAATCTGATAATTATTTTTAATTTTATCATCTGGTTTGCATAATATATTTTTAATATTTTCTGGGATTTCTGATTCTTGTGCAAAATAAAAATTCATGCAATAT
>CAMWHN010000226.1 GCA_947174085.1 uncultured Ruminococcus sp. | reverse complement strand
CTTACTGGATTTAAAGATGATTTTAAGGATTCTTAATGAAAATTGATTTCCGTGAGGAAGTGTAGTCTTTCCTTGACTTTTGAGGTTTATGTGTGATATAATAAGATATATCAGCAGAGACATGATTTTTCTGCTAATATTTGTTGATAGGAGTGTATGATATTGAACGAAGAAACATATGACAAGGAGTATTATGCAAAAGAAATACAGGAAATGCTTGATGAAATAAAAAGTGATACCGATAGTTCTATTGTTTTCAATGAAGAAGAATGCGATAATGTTCCAATAGGAACAACGAAACTTGGAGGACTTCCTGATCTTCCACCGTCCGTTGATTATCCTGAGTGTGAGGGATATCATGAGGAAAACAAGTATTTCCCTAATGTAAAACTGCCACTTATCTGTCAAATTAACTGTGAAGAACTAGCACCATTTCTCGACTCAGAAAGTAGCGTACCAAAGAAAGGAATTATATATATATTCTGGGAGGGTGGAGATCCTGAGTATTACATGAAGAAGTATGGTGTCCACACTCTCCGTGTCTATTACTGGAACGGCGATACAAGCAATTTAGTTCGCAAACAGGCTGATGAAAAAACAGAGGTTAGACCTGAAAAGAAAGTAACTTTTTCTGAGTATGAGGAGACATATGTAGAAAGGTTTGAACAAAGGATTGAGGAGCTTCTTGATGAACTTTCTAGTGAATGTGAAGACCTTGGCATTTCTTATTATGATACTGAAGTATATGATATTCTTAATTCTATTAATGATGACAGTAATGTCTCATCTTCAACAAAGCTGTTTGGATTCAGGGCAGGCGTTGTTTTTGACGGAGATGAATACTACAACTGTTTTTTACAGCTTGATGAGCATGAAGGTGCGTTATGGTATGCGTATATTGATATTAAATTCAAAGATAACATGACAGGTTGGACAGAACTTAGTGCAAGTATAGATTACGATGCAGATTGATACTCATATATAACTCTATTACTATTGAAACGTGGTCACATTTTCTTTAATAACTTTATCCCCCTGTGCTTTGTTGTCAAAATTTAAGTTTTCTACCTACAATCTACAATTTCATGAGGTAATTGGAGTTCACTCTCAGTCATGATGTTGTCAAAATCCTTATTATAGTAATCCTACTTCAGATGATGCTATTTCTGCCACATTTTTTTTGAAGTAGGATTACTATAATTATTAATGCTTATGAAAAATATTATTATGATTTTTGTGTATAATAAATAAAAATTAAATATTTTTTTGTACAAAAATATATTTCAGGAATTTAAAAAAAATCATTGACAGAAAAATAACAATGTGCTATAATAAAATTGTAGCAAAAAGAAATAGCAGACAACAAGTATAAATTTAAAAAATATTTTTTAAGATAGGAGAGGTTTTCATGAATCATGAAAAGCTGGTTGACAGCGTGGAAAGCTTGAATGAAAAGCTTCAGGAAATCCGCACTGCACAAGCAAAGTTCGCCACTTATACACAGGAACAGGTGGACAAAATTTTTAAAGCGGCGGCTTTAGCAGCCAATCACGCAAGAATCCCACTTGCAAAAATGGCTGTAGAAGAAACAGGCATGGGCATTGTAGAAGATAAAGTTATCAAAAATAATTACGCCTCTGAGCATATTTATAATGCATATAGAAATACAAAAACTTGCGGTGTAATTGAAGAAGATAAACAATATGGTGTTACAAAAATTGCAGAACCAATTGGTGTCATTGCAGCTGTTATTCCTACAACAAATCCAACTTCTACTGCAATTTTTAAATCTTTGCTTGCTTTAAAAACCAGAAACGGTATTATTTTTTCACCGCACCCAAGAGCAAAGAAATGCACGATTGCAGCAGCTAAAATTATTTTGGAAGCGGCTGTGAAAGCCGGTGCGCCAGAGGGCATTATTGGTTGGGTAGATATTCCATCTTTGGAAATGACAAACATGGTCATGAAAGAAGCAGATATTATTCTTGCAACTGGCGGACCCGGTATGGTAAAAGCGGCATATTCTTCTGGTACACCAGCTTTGGGCGTTGGTGCAGGTAATGCGTCAGCCGTAATTGATAATTCTGCGGATATTTTAAATGCTGTTAATTCTATTATGCATTCTAAGACGTTTGATAATGGCATGATTTGTGCAACAGAACAGACTATTATTGCACATCAAGATATTTATGATGCTGTAAAAGCTGAATTAATTAGACGTGGTGCGTATTTCTTAAATCCGGAAGAAGCTGACAAGCTCAGAAATACAATGTTAATTAATGGCGCATTGAATGCGAAAATTGTCGGACAAAAGCCTTATAAAATTGCAGAATTAGCAGGTTTTTCTGTTCCACAAGATGTAAAAGTACTTGTTGGAGAAGCAGAACGTACAGATGTTGATGAAGCATTTGCACATGAAAAATTAACAACAATTTTAGGCATGTACAAAGCAGATAGCTTTGAAGATGCTATGAATAAAGCAGAGCAATTATTATTTAATGCTGGTGGTTTAGGGCATACGTCTTCTTTATGGATTGATAACACCAGTTCAGAGGGCAGAGAAAAATTATTAGCATTCTCTGATAGATTAAAAACTTGTCGTATTTTAGTTAATACACCATCTTCTTTGGGCGGTATCGGTGATTTATATAATTTTAAATTTGCGCCGTCTTTAACACTAGGCTGTGGCTCTTGGGGAGGCAATTCTGTTTCTGAAAACGTTGGTGTAAAGCATTTGTTAAATATTAAAACTGTTGCAGAACGTAGAGAAAATATGCTTTGGTTCAGAACACCTCAAAAAGTATATTTCAAAAAAGGCTGTTTACCAGTTGCGCTTGACGAACTCAAGAACGTAATGGACAAGAAAAGAGCATTTTTAGTAACAGACGAGTTTTTATATAAAAACGGCTTTACAAAAATTATTACAGATAAGCTTGATGAAATGGGCATTGCTTATACTGTATTTGCAGACGTTCAGCCAGACCCAACATTAGAATCTGCACAAAAAGGCGCAGACGCTATGCGCAAATTTGAACCTGATTGCATTATTGCACTTGGTGGCGGTTCTGCAATGGACGCAGGAAAAATTATGTGGGTTCTTTATGAACACCCTGAAGCTGATTTCTTAGATATGGCAATGCGTTTTATTGATATTAGAAAAAGAGTGTATACGTTCCCGAAAATGGGCGAAAAAGCTTATTTTATCGCAATTCCGACTTCTTCCGGTACTGGTTCAGAAGTAACGCCTTTTGCTGTTATCACAGACCAGGAAACAGGACACAAATATCCGCTTGCTGATTATGAATTATTGCCGAATATGGCAATTATTGATACTGACTTGATGATGTCTGCACCAAAAGGCTTGACTTCTGCATCTGGTATTGATGCTATGACACATGCTTTAGAAGCTTATGCCTCTGTTATGGCAACTGATTATACAGATGGTCTTGCAATCAGAGCTATGCAATTAATTTTTGAATATTTGCCAACAGCTTATAATGACGGAACAAATGTGATTGCTCGTGAAAAAATGGCAAATGCTTCTACGCTTGCAGGTATGGCTTTTGCAAATGCATTCTTAGGTGTATGCCATTCTATGGCACATAAATTAGGCGCATATCATCATTTGCCACATGGTGTTGCAAATGCATTGTTAATTACAGATATTATGCGTTTCAATGCTTGTGAAAAGCCTACCAAAATGGGTACTTTCTCGCAGTATCAGTATCCACATGCATTAGAACGCTATGTTGAATGTGCGAAGGCTTGCGGTGTAACTGGTAATGATAATCAAGAAATTTTTGAGAAATTTATTGCAAAACTGGAAGATTTGAAAACAGCAATTGGCATTAAGAAAACAATTAAAGATTATGGTGTTGACGAACAAGAATTTTTGAATAGTCTTGACCAAATGTCTGAAGATGCATTTGATGACCAATGCACAGGTGCAAACCTAAGATTCCCATTAATTTCTGAAATCAAAGCTTTGTACTTGAAAGCTTATTACGGCGAATAAAATTAAAATGAAAAAGAC
>CAMWHN010000225.1 GCA_947174085.1 uncultured Ruminococcus sp. | reverse complement strand
CCGTAACCTTTCAAGCGTATCTGTAACCCTCATCATTGAACCGTATATTTTATATATGGCAGTTTTCTTAATCTAAGAGTTTTTCCATTCACTTTTTTTACTTCTTCCGAAAATCCTAATTTGTTCAAAACTTTTCCGATTTGTACAGTACTATATTTTTTCAATGACATATGCATATCTTTGAATTCCGTTGTAGTCATATATTTATATTCAACATTTTGAAATCTATTTGCACCTGTAAGAATATCAAGTACTTCCATTTCACCTTTTAATGGTTTTGTGAATCCTGCATTACGTTTTTCAAGTTCAGTCTTTTCATCATCAGTCAAACGGAAACATCCACCAATAGTAGCACCGCTTTCAATTTCAGCCTGTACGATACTATAAATCTGCGCCCAGAACTGCAAACTATCAAATGGCACTATCTGAGTGTCATAGTTCAAAGAAATTCCTGTTTTAATGGGAATTGTCGCAAATCGCCTGTTTCCTGTTTCGTCAATCAGATATTTTTCATCATTTACTGTTCCAACAAAGCTTGTTTTTCGTGGATATTTCAGTGAAGTTCTTCCATATGGCGCACGGTATTCATCCATAGATTTGGTCAAAAATGCTTTTAGGCTGTCCATATCTTTACGCATGGTGCTTCCGATTTCTCCGAGTTCTACAATCCAATTGCTTGTTACCTGAATAATATCATCCTTGTTTCTGGTGTCAATTGTATAACCCTCACCAAAATACATATGATTCATAGCTAGATGTTCAAAAAAGCGTGTTTTAGCAATTCCTTGTGCGCCTTGAAACACCAGAACAATATCAAGGGAGAATGGACTTTCGTATTTGTTATATAATCCCGCAATTGCCTGCATGCTCCACTTTCTGAATAAAATCCGACTCATTGTATCGGTTTCTTCAATGCCAAACATGGTGTAGATTTCTTCCAGTCGGTCTTTGCCATCCCATGCGGTATTTTCAATCATAGATTTAATTGGATTAACAATATTGCGTGTGGCTATAACATTTAGAAAACGTGCAATTCTTTCTGGACTACATCTACTTAATTCAAACTGTAATTCATTAAAAATTAAATCTGGAGCATTTTCTCTTATATGTACTTCTGATTCACCTTTAAAACCTGTATAAGTAAAATCCCTTAAAATTTCGTCATATGTAACAGAATAATCTTTTTTTCTCATATATGCTGTTAAATTTTCAATTGTAAGCGAGCCTGTTCCATCAACATCATAATCAGATGTAAATTTTTTTCTTTTTTCAATTGTTTGTTTAGTAGCTGGTTCTGCTTTTTTGACTAATTTCGGAGTATATAATTCTGTTTTATTAATCGCATCAAGCAGGAGCTGTTCTGTTTTATCTTTTCCCAATATTTGCACAATGTCTGAAATATCGCCTTTTTCTGGACATTCACTCCAGATACTTTTTGCTGGAATAATTTTGACGGATTCAGCGATTTCATAAACATTTTTTGCTATGAATTCCCCATACGCTTCACCGGTTGCGTCATTATCAGTCAAAATAATGATGGTTCGTCCATATAAATCTTGATTATACAGGTCATTGTTCCAGCCTGTCTGTCTTCCACCGCTAGAGGTACAAGTTGCTGTAAAGTCAAAATACGTTTCAAGTGTTTCTACATCTTTTTCTCCTTCGGCAAACCAAACAAAAGGACTTTGATTCGTGTGCAGTTTTTCCGAATGGTACAAGGGCATTTTCATGCCGTTCAGTCCTGTTGTTTTCCTCCCTGTTTTTGGGTCAATAGCATACCAGCAACATCTTTTTTCGCCGTCTGATTGCTTTGTAATATGTTTTTCAGCAAGTGGTTTTCCACTTTTGTCTGTGTATACATGTACACGAGTTTTGCCATTCTGGCAATTGTAATTTTTTTTCATTTAAAAATCTCCTTTTAGTCTTGATTTTTTCGGAGATATGTGTTATAATATCATCATGAAAACAAAATTTGATGTTACTATTACATCTTCTCCGAATCCGTCCAGTGTTCGCTGCACTGGGCGGATTTTCTTTTTGCAACTCAATCTATTTCTGCTAGGAATCCTGTAAGATGCATTAATTGTTCTTTCCATAAATCGCCTTTTTTGTCATGTGATATTTTTAAAAGATACGTCTCATTTCCTGAAAATTTAAATAATATATTAACTGAAAGATATGTCGCTTTTTTTTGAAGTCCAACAGATGTATTGATTTCTTTGATTTTAAACCAATTTAATCTTGGAAAAAATGGTAGTCTTTCTTTTCTTTGAAAAGCAACAGCACAAAGTTCTTTTGCCTCACGTTCTGAAATAGCAAGCACTCTTTCAGCAGAAATCAAAATACCATCCAGAAGTTTTTGTTCTAAAGATTCTTTTTCTGTGATGTCAAGGTAGTACGCTCCTGACGCTGCATCATTTGTTTGGACTTCTTTGATTTTCTCTTGTCTAGCTTTGAAATATGTATTTACTAGCTGACGTTGTACAGTCCATGCAAGGTCGTCTGTGAATGATTTCACTAGCATTAAGTAGCCTGTTTCAGTAATAAGAGTTGTCCCTCTGTTATTGATTTCGGAAGTACGAAATTCGTCCTTCTGAATTTCGGATGTCCGAAAAACGGACATCTGAACATCTGACGGTTTAACGATAAAATAATCTTCACCTTCAATAAAATGTTTCTTGTTGTCATTGAAACGTTTTCTTGCTGTTCCCTCTGGTCTTTCGTGTACTGCATCAATGTCTTTGAATGTTACAACACGCTTGCCGTTGTACTCCTTAATTTGAAGTGCAGTTTGATTGATAACAATTTCGTTCATAAAAAATTTCTCCTTTACTTGATTTTTTCAGCAGAATATGTTATAATGGAATCAGAATATTTGATTTCGTTCATATTCTCCTTTTCCGTCTGGTGCTGGTCACACTAGGCGGATTTTATTTTTTGATGTGCTGTATTTTATGGCACACCTTTATTTTTATCGTTTTCTGATGTTTTACTTTTTTTGTTTAAATCATGTAACATATGTAAAAAATTAAGTACAGTTTCTTGATATTCCTGTGGCAATTCTTCAATCTCTGCTATAAGTGTGTTAGCATCTTTTATTTCTCGCCCAAGCAAGTAATCTGTAGGAACATTATAAAGATTAGCAATTTTTACTAACATTTCATTATTTGGTTCACGCTTGCCTTGCTCATAATTTTTATATGTACCATCACTAATACCAAGCTTTTTTGCTGCCTGTACTTGTGTCAAATTTGATGCCTCTCTTGCCTTTTTTAAATTCTCAATATTCATAGTTCTAACCTCCTTTCTAATATTATTATACTACAAAACGGTTCATAAGTCAATATGTATTTTTTATTATAAGTCAATTCGGAATATTGCACAAAAAAAATAAATCAATTTGTACTATAAAATTATATAAAAGCTATTGACAAATAAGCCGTGATGTAGTATAATCTATTAGGTAAATATTTCAAAATGACTTATAAAAAAAGGGCGGTGAATATATGGAATCCAAAGAAATTGAAAAAAAGGAAGTCAATCAGGAGTATAATAATTTATCAGAAGCAGATAAATCATTATATCAAAACATTGTTGAAATGATTTCATTACTACTAAAATATAATCAAAAAGATAATCCCCAGTGAATTAAACAAAAAAACAACTCCATAAATTTGGAGCTGAAAGGCAGGTGATGAAATGGAAGAAGAAAAAGAAGAAACAAGGATTGTGATTACATACGGCAAGAAAAATATTAGTGTTTTTATGAACAATCCAAATGCAACTACAAAGGAGCTACTTACGATGCACTGCTGTTTTGTTAGTGTACTTATCAAAGATATGGTGATTAGAGGCATGACGGTTTCAGAGGCACTCAAAAAAATTAGGCGTTCCTATAAAGACACTATCAAAATGTATGTGAATGATATGTCGAAAAATAAGGAATGCTGATGAATTTTCAACAATGTTTCAACCCAAACTGTTGAAAACAAAGTCTGATTGCCAAACAAACTATAACTTGTTACAGTTTGTTTGGCAAATCTAT
>CAMWHN010000224.1 GCA_947174085.1 uncultured Ruminococcus sp. | reverse complement strand
CAGTAAAATAAATAAGAGGTGGTTTATCATGCAGGAATTATATTTGCTTTCTCATACTTATGAAATTAATGGTTATGAACAAATGAAAATTTTAGGTATTTATACCAGCTATCAAAATGCAGAGCAAGCAAAACAAAGATATTTACAACAGGAGGGATTTTGTAATTTTCCGTCACATTGCTTTGTGATTGAAAGTTATATTCCTGATAAAGATTGCAATTGGAAAGACGGATTTTTTATCACAAATCCTGAAGTTTATCAGAATTTTCAGAAACTCTCAAAAAAATTATCTGAATTTTTAAATTTAAAAGAAGATTGGGAAAATCAAGAATATTTCGAGTTATTACAAGAAATGAGCTGGAAATTATCTGATTCTGATAATATTGCAGAGATTGCAGAATTTATCGAACGAATGACAAAGAATTTTTTGCCAGATAAACAACCAAAAGAATTTTATTTAAAATTTGCCGAAGTGATTTGGAATTTATAAAAAGGAGTGATTATCATGTCAGAGCTTATTCAAAAGCTTAGAACTACACAAAATCTTTCTGACGAGGAATTAAAATTAATTTTAACAACAGATTCTTATGACGAAGAATTAACCCAAAATGCAGATTCTGTCCGCCGTGAGCATTATGGAACAGATGTTTATTTAAGAGGTCTGATTGAATTTACAAATTATTGTAAAAATGATTGTTTCTACTGTGGGATTAGAAAAAGCAATCAGAATTTATCACGCTATCGCTTAACGGAACATGATATTTTAGAATGTTGCAAAGAGGGTTATGAATTGGGTTTTAGAACGTTCGTGTTACAAGGCGGAGAAGATATGTATTATACTGACGAGCGTATTTGTAAAATCGTATCTGAAATTCATAATAAATATCCTGACTGTGCAATTACGCTTTCTATTGGTGAAAAAAGCTATGATAGTTATTTAGCTTATTTCAAAGCCGGTGCAGAACGCTATTTATTACGGCATGAAACTGCCAATACAGAGCATTATAGCAAATTACACCCTGCCAAAATGAGCTGTGAACATAGAAAAAAATGCTTATTTGATTTGAAAAAAATTGGTTATCAAGTCGGCGCAGGTATGATGGTAGGTAGTCCATATCAAACGCTTGATAATATCATAGAAGATTTGCGTTTTTTGCAAGAGCTACAGCCTCAGATGATTGGCATAGGCCCTTTTTTATCGCATCAGGATACGCCGTTTAAAAATCAGCCTAACGGCAAATTAAAGCCAATTTTAAAATTATTAGGCATTTTAAGGCTTATGTTTCCAAAAGTATTACTTCCGGCAACAACGGCTTTAGGAACATTGCACCCTTTGGGACGTGAGCTTGGACTAAAAACAGGTGCAAATGTTATCATGCCGAATTTATCGCCTACCAGTGTACGAAAAAAATATATGCTTTATGACAATAAAATATGTACTGGTGATGAATCTGCACAATGTCGGCAATGTACAGAACAACGTGCAAAAAACATTGGCTATCAAGTTGTCATGTCACGAGGTGACGCAAAAGATTTTAAAAAAATCTAATAAAATCCTTGCAATTTAAAATTATCTATGTTATAATAATATTACAATAATTATACAAGGAGGAATTTGTATGCATAAATTTAAAAAATTAATTGCCGGAATTTGCAGTTTTGCTATGCTTGCAAGTGGGAATATCATTTCTGCAACGGCTAGTTTTTATGGAAAAAATCTTCCCGATTCTCAACAAGAAATCGTTTCGGGAACTGTTTTGCCAGATAATTTTTTGTATTTCAAAGGCGATTTAACCCAAGATATTTCTGTTGATATTGCAGATATTATTTTAATGCAGAAATATTTACTTGGTTTACAAAAAATCAGTCATGAGCAATTCTATATTATTGACATGAATTATGATAATATTGTCAATATCTATGATTTTGTATTGCTGAAACGTGCAGTTTTGAATGATAACTGGGAAATGGTTCTTGATGAATCTTCTACAACAGAACCAGTGCCAACAGAAACAACTGAACTTGCTACAGACTATACAGAGCCTACAAATCCAACAGATTTCACAGAACCTACAGCCCCAATAGAATCTGATAAATTTATGAAAGCTCCTATTTCAGAAATTACAGCTTCCCTGCCAACACAGGGAAATGCAAATTTAGTGATTTTTTATGTAGATTTCCCAGACTGTCAATATGATTATGCGCCATCTGAAGAAGAATTACAAGAAATTGCATTCAGTAAAGAAGATGATTCTAATGCAAATTATCCGTTTGAAAGTATGACAGCTTTTTATGGACGTTCTTCTAAAAATGCTATGAAATTAACTGGAAAAGTATTCAGATATACAACAAAAGAAAATCGTTCTGCTTATGATACAGATAAAGCAAAACTTGCCAAAGAATGTTATCAAGCCTTTGATGATGTCATTGATTTCAGTCAATTTGACGGCAACGGTGATTCTAAAATTGATGCAACATTGTTTAGTGTTCCAACAAAAGCAGGTGATGACGATTGGTGGCCATGTGCAGGGGATTCTGGTATTATAGACTATATGCCGGACGGCATGACAATTGGACATATTATTACAGGCAATGCACAAGTAAATTCTCTCACAGATTATAAAGATTTTAACTCTAGTTATTTGCATGAAATGGGTCACTGTATGGGATTACCAGATTATTATTTATATAGCTCTGATGATTTTGAGGGCTTCCACGGTGAAGAAGATACAGCTGGTACAGAATTAATGGACTGTGATGCTTCAACAGATTTTTGCTGTTTTTCAAAATTAATGCTTGGTTGGTACAAAGAAAATCAAGTTTCTGTTTATGATAAAAATAAAGGCGGTGAACAAAGCTTTATTTTAAATAATGCCCAAACAGATAACGGAAATTGTTTAATCCTGCCTTACGGCGATGTGAATTATACTGGTGAATACATAATATTAGAATATATTACACCAGATAAAAATAACAGTAGCAGTGTTTATCCATGGATTACAGTTGGCAATGGGATTCGTGCATATCATGTAAAAGCAGATATTCATAATAATGGCTGGTGGACACATTTTAAATATGAAAACGGTTCAGAATTTACCAACAATGATGATGACGGTATTCGTTTGATTCGACTTGTAAATGATGCTGAAGGCGGAGAGATTTTCAAAACTGGTGATGTGATTGACGGAAAAATTTCCGGTTTCCATTGGTACGCTTCAGACGAAACAGAATCTATTGATACAGGTTATCATATTACAATTGGCGAATGTATAGACGGACAATATACTATCACAGTTACTCAGAATTAAATAAAAAAATCCCCTCTCACAAGAGGGGAATTTTTTATTTAATTAACTCTGTTCAGATAAATATATACTTGCACGGCTTTGAATCATTTCAACGGCAGTCTGTGCGGTTTGGTCACCGGCAAAGAATTTTTCTGCTTCTTCTTGAATAATAGTAGAAATTTGTTCATTGTAATAAGTAGTTTCTGTTACACTTGCAATATAATTTTTAATATTATCTATATCTGCTTGTGTTGGCATATCTAATTCTATTTGTTCCTGTCCACGATAGATAGTAAAAGGTATCACTTGTGTTTCTCCGTTTTCGTCTATATAAGTATCTGGTTCTAAAGCCTGTTGTGCTTTTTTATCAAATGCTTCTATTCTAACAGGCGTCGACCAGCTTAAATTTTCTTGAAAATCTTCTGACAGCATAAATTCAAAAAATTTCCATGCTTGCTCTTGCTTATCAGAATTTGCAGAAATTGCAAGTGTATAATCTGGCTGAAAACGTCCGCCGTTGCTGTTTTCATTGATAGTCGGATAACCAACTTTTGTGACATCAGCGTCACCAAAATAAGTTATTGTTTCTCGTATTTGGTCTTTGATATTGTTGATATAGCAATCTCTAAATAAAACTTTATCATTGATATATTGGAAATCTTGCTCATTCCAGTATTTTTCCCAATCATCATCAGTAAAAGAATCCATTTTTGAATAGGTATCTTCCGGATATGTCGCACATAGTTCTAATAATTCTATAAATTCAGGTGTATTAAAATTACAAGTTGCAT
>CAMWHN010000223.1 GCA_947174085.1 uncultured Ruminococcus sp. | reverse complement strand
ATTATTCCTATCATATTGAATTCTCCTCTTTCTTGAATAAATAATTTTATATTTATATTATACCATATTACAACAGCAAATTCAACCTAAAATTTAGAAACAAGCTATAAAACCTGTTCCCGACTATTTTTTTATCTGTCAACTTCTAACACACAATTCCAGAATTTTTGGGGTCAAATTGGGGTCAAAACAAAAATAATGGACAAAAAAACGACTACGCAATATAGGTTTTCGCCCATATTGCGTAGTTTTATGTGGTTGCGGGAGCTGGATTTGAACCAACGACCTTCGGGTTATGAGAATCAAAAAAATTGTATTATTTCATATCAAATTGACGAAATATCTTCAGAAATCGGTGTTTTATTTCACGAAAAATGTTGTTATTTTCATGGTATTCTCATTGTCATAAGGGTATGGATAAGGGTATGCTGTCTTTCTCTTGAATAATAATCAAATTTCACTCTTACTACTATTTAACATACCATAGAATCAGAAATATATCAAGCGATTTATCCAATTTTATATTTTTGTCCTTTCAATTAACTGGAATGCAATCTATCAGTGTAAAAGGGGAAAGCGAATCAATCATCTGAAGCAAATTTCCGATGAACTAGAAGCGTATTTTAATGAGAATCCATCTACAGATGTTCGGGATGCGGTCAGGAAAATCTCAGAATATTTTCATGTAAATATCACAGAAACGCCAGGAAGATACTAGCTTAAAGCAAAGGCTATTCATACAAAAATTCAAAATGCATACCAGCAAAAGCCAATTTGAAAGCACAATTGTACTTTCTGAACAACATCCTTTTTCCTCTGCTTGACATGGCGAAAAATAGATTAATTCAAGTGTTTTTCGCTGACAGAGTGCATTTGACATATGGATATCAAGGCGGATACTGTGGGTGTAAAGAAAGAAGATGCGTACCATCTGCATATGGGAAAAAACGAGCAAATCTTCTTGGATTTATGAATGCAGTAACATATGAAACCATAAATGTAATGAATAATTCTTACTTAAATTCCGATAGTGTATGTAATGGCTTGGATAAACTGCGAAAGAAATACCCTGATGAATTTATTTATGTGATTCTAGATAATGCTACTTATCAAAGATGTAAAAAAATAAAAGCAGAGCAATTGAATATCGTTTTTAGGATTTTTTCTATGCTATCAAACAGTTTATTGATACACTTCACATCAGGTATTTTGAGCAACTTTCTTCTCTCTTGGTCTTTAATTTTAAATTGTTAGATTCCACCACTTTAAATAATAGATGTTAGATTAGAGGGTAGTATATTTCATTATCCGACTATTGTCGGATGCAAAGCTAACATGGGTTACAGAGGCACTTTTAAAATCGTACGGGTTCTTGTAAAGACACGTTCTCATATTATCTGGATTTAAGTAAATATCCATAAGTTTATGCCTTCTCTGCTTTAGCAGTTCACTTTTATTATTACTATTGTACCATGCAACTCAAATTGCATTCAATTTTCAAAATAATAGAATCAGTTTTGATTGTAAAAGATAAGAAGTCGCCTATATCAAACAAGCGGCTTCTTACTACTTGGAAAAGTATTATAACACCTATTACGTCGAGACTGCTTGAATGCTTAACAAATACTTCAGAAGAATAATAACATCAATGATTATAATAAAATCAACTTAATAGTAGAAGATTTCTAAGTTTGGTTTAAAGATAATCTTGCTTAATTTATCAGAAATAATACTAGAATTGTTAAAATTTTTTCCATTGCTAGATTCAAATCCAGTCCCTACCACTGTCAAAGCACGATTATTTAATACAATGCATTCTTCGTCTTCTTAAGGTTTTGCCTAAAGGAGAGGGTTTTAACCTCATTATACAGACAATAAAAAATATCCCAGAAGAAAGAATAGCATATGTTAATAAAACAGGTATGCTCCAGGTTGTGTGGCAATTTGTCCATAATAAATATCCAGAATTTAAAATTACAATAGATTGTTTAAATCAGGTTTTAAATTCATATACAATACAGTTTTATGAGCAGGTTAGAATTAAAATAATTATATTTTCTCATCATATACATATTAAGGAAGTATTTTGAATAAAAAATATACAATCAAACCAGATATTTCAAACTATGGACATAATTCAAGTTCATTCACATTATTCTTTGGATTTATGAGAAATGAGGTTAATATCAATCTCAAGAGGAATAATAACATCCGATTTATCCCACAGCGGATTAACAAAAGAACTAACATACTCATCTGGATTTTCATCTGCATCAACTAATGAGTTTCTAAATGCATTCTCATCACCGGTAAGATACTTATCTGGAATCCTACTACAAAACAAACTAATTTCACCACTAAACAAATTATCCATCATAGTTCGCACTTTAGAAGTGCATCCTCCTTTAAAAAATTATAACTATTATATCACAATTACATCAAAAAATCAATAGGTCTCTTGACTTTTTTTTAAAATGCATATAAGATATCAATCAAATTGACTTTTTCTTATGCAATATTACTGCGATTTATTACCCAGAAATCTTTTCATCCCTTCTGAAATCAGATTTTTAAATTCGGGATATACCCTGTATTTTCCAATATTGAGATTGAGTAATTCTCGACGTATTTTAGACACAGAACATTTATCAATATATATGGTGTATAAAAAATCATACTGAAAAGGGATGCCTTTTTCGAAACAAAATTCACAATATCGTTTTCTTATTGTAAGCAAATCTACATAACTGTATCTTTTCTCGCCTGTTCCCAATGTTGGCTTTGCATCAAGTGAAAAAGCAACAAATGTGCCATCCTGAGCTACTATGCGTGGATTGGACTGACGAATTATAATTGGAATTGGAAATTCATCGCATCTGTTTCCAGAAGTATAATTCTGATTATATTGCTTCGTGTGTCTAATAAGATAATCAAACGAAGAATCCATCACGAAATATTTTGACATCTTAGTATCATTTGGATTTATATCAAATTCATACGGACGAATATTATATTTTATGCTACTTCTCAAATTTTCATCATGAAGAATTCTTACAACATTACAATACTTTACAGGGTCAAAGAGGTACACAACTGGTTGGAAATTGCCATTGTCTATTTCCTTCTTATCATCTTCAATATCAGGATTAAGTGCAAAATGCAATGCCACCAACATCTCAAGTGAGAAGTCTAATAAATTGGTAGCCGCACCATAATGTTGAAGACATGCTGTTTGCTGCTCGACAGGTAAATCCCAGATGTCCTTCATTGATTTTGTTTGCAAGAAAGAATATTTAATCACGTTTGATTGATTAACATAAAGAGATAGATTTTCGTCACATTTCCTGAAAATACTTGGTAACAGACTAAATTTATCGTTGCATACTCCTCTAAACCATAATGATTGCTGTTGATTTCCAATGATAGAACTTATTTTTGATATATACTCCCCTATACTTCGCACATACTCCATTTGCATATAGTTATTATGGAAATTCAGTGGGCTGATGGAATTAATCAGTTCTATATCATCTGCTGCAATTGACGAACTATGAGCATCGTTTGATACGTCGTCTAATGATAAATTATTTAACAGGTAATCAAGGTCGTCAATGTAGATATCCTCGCTCAAATCATGTGAATACATTTCCTCGAATTTACATATACTTTCCTCATCCTTTATTGATTCAAACATTTGTTTTTGTTTGTAAAATGCGATATAATTTAAGTCACTCCGCAAGTATGTCTTTGTGCTTATATAGTCGTTGTAATCAATTTTTATTGCTTCAAATAAGTCTGCTTTGTCGGGATGGTTATGCAATAGCTTTGAAAACAAATCATCAAGTTTAGAAAGTATTTCTTCCTCTTTGAAAATACTTTCAGAAAACATCAAATCCATTAACAAATTCAATCGAAGTTCAAGAGAGTCCGGAGTTATCTCTCTGCTAGTTTCGTTAAAATAAGACAGAACCATTGGGTAATTTTTTGTTGTAATCAATGTATCAAGAATATAGGGAATATATTCAGAAATCGGAATTTTTAAAATATCAATTGCCCAAATATCACAAAATGCCTCTTTTGTACTTATAACC
>CAMWHN010000222.1 GCA_947174085.1 uncultured Ruminococcus sp. | reverse complement strand
GTTTTAAATCTTGAAAATGGTCATCAGGAGACATTGCATTTGTTTTGCCAAAATATTCATAAGTGCAATTATAATTCCCAACATCTGTGATAATAAATAAATCTTTCCCACGAATTGTAGATTTAATTAAGCCCTTGCCGTCACCAGATGAAAATCTAGGGCATTCATTTTCAATCAAAAAAGAATCTGTCTGAAAACCGCCTTTAATTGCCCATTTCACAAGATAATCATTAATCTTGTTTCCTAATTCCGTTGCACTTTCCATTACAAGCATTCCCAAAGGGGCAACGTTATTTTCATGGTCAAATAAAATTTCATTACTTGTATTACTAGTATTTATCATAATTTACAGCTCCTCAAAAAATTATTTACAAAACTTGTCAATATATCTCTCAATGTCTTCAGAAATAATCTGTTTTGCCATGTCTACGCCCTCAACTTCATTGACAGCCGTTGATTTTTTTTCAAGTTCTTTATAAACTCTGAAAAAATGCGTCATTTCGTCAAAAATATGTGGTGGCAGTTCGTCAATTGCATGATAAGTATTATAATTTGGGTCGTCAAACGGAATGGCAATAATTTTATCATCATGTTTGCCACTATCAATCATACGAATGACACCAATTGGATAGCATCTCACAAGTGTCATGGGGTACAGTGTTTCTGAACACAAAACTAATACATCTAATGGGTCGGCATCATCTGCATAAGTTCTTGGAATTAAGCCATAATTTGCCGGATAATGCGTAGAAGTATGTAAAATTCTATCTAGTTTCATCAAGCCAGTTTCTTTATCTAGTTCATACTTGATTTTACTGCCTTTAGGAATCTCAATCACCGCAACAAAATCTTCTGCACTAATCCGCTTTGGGCTGATATTATGCCAAATATTCATTAAAATCACCTCTTTTTTAAAATTTAATTTAATTTAGTTTAAGTATACCATGATATTTTATTATTTGTCAATGCTTACTGCAAAAAAAACATAAATTTGTCGAATTTTCTAAAATAAGCTAAATTTTTTAAAAATTTATAGTTATCTTCTTATAGAAACTACACAGAAAGGGAGGTTAAAAAACCTCCCTGTATATTATTTTTTCAAATAATCCTGCATGATATCACAGAAATCAAACGTTGCAAAATAATCTGCCGGAGTTTCCGCACGGCGAATTAATTTTACAGAACCATCTTCACAAAGTAATAACTCAGCAGAACGCAATTTGCCATTATAATTATAGCCCATAGAAAAACCATGCGCACCAGAATCATGAATCACTAGTAAATCACCAATTTCAATTTGTGGCAATACTCTGTCAATTGCAAATTTATCATTATTTTCACATAAACCGCCGGTTACATCGCATTTATAATTATGCTCTTGATTTTCTTTGCCAAGTACTGTAATATGATGATATGCGCCATAAATTGCCGGTCGCATTAAATTCGCCGCACAAGCATCTACACCGACATATTCTTTATAAATATGCTTTTTATGCAAAACTCTTGTGACAAGATGTCCATACGGTGCTAACATGAAACGTCCCATTTCCGTGAAAATAGCAACATCCCCTAAACCTGCCGGCACAAGAATTTCATCAAATGCTTTGTGAACACCCTCACCAATTACAAAAATATCATTTGGTGTCTGGTCTGGGCGATAGGCAATACCTACACCACCAGATAAATTAATAAATTTAATATCAGCTCCGGTTTCCTTGTGCAAGTCAACTGCTAATTCAAATAATTGTCTTGCAAGCGTTGGATAATATTCATTTGTCATTGTGCTAGATGCCAAAAATGCATGAATACCGAAATGCTTTGCGCCTTTTTCCTGTAATTTTTTAAAGCCCTCGAACAGTTGTTCACGAGTAAAGCCATATTTCGCATCTTCCGGACTGTCCATAATTTCATTTGAAATTGTAAATTTACCGCCTGCATTAAATCTACAGCAGATAGTTTCTGGAATGCCTGTTAATTTTTCCAGATATTCAATATGTGTAATATCATCTAAATTAATATACGCATTTAGTTTATAGGCAAGTTCATAATCCTGCGCTGGTGTGACATTGGAAGAAAACATAATATCACTGCCAGAAAAACCACAAGCTTCACTCATTTGTAATTCTGTATAACTAGAACAGTCAACACCACAGCCTTCTTCTTGTAAAATTTTCAGTAAAAACGGATTTGGTGTTGCTTTCACAGCAAAATATTCTTTAAAGCCTTTATTCCAACTGAACGCTTTTTGCACAAGTCTTGCATTTTCACGAATGCCCTTTTCATCATAGATGTGAAACGGCGTTGGAAAAGTCTTACAGATTTCTTCCGCCTGTTCTTTGGTAATAAACGGAATTTTCGGATTTTTCTCACTCATAATTACTACTCCTCACGGAAAAAATTTTTAATATAATTTTATTCTAGCATATTTTTCAATTACAGTCAATTAGATAACAAAAAATCAGCAGAAACGACAAGTTTCAACAAAATTTTATATTAAATTTCACAAGGCATAAAATTAAAATTCTATGCCCTGTAAAATAATAAAATTATGCTTGATTTGAATACTGGTTTAATGCACTAAACAATCCTGCAACAGAAGCCTCAGAAATATCTTTTTTGATACCAACGCCCCAATAGATTTTATTTTCATTTTCAATTGCGATTGCAACATAAGCAATTGCATCAGAATCAGAAGAATCAGTCACAGCATGTTCTGTATAATTTTTAATTGTAAATTTCATACCCAAGAATGTTTTAAGAGCATTGCTGACTGCATCTAATCTGCCACTGCCATCAGCTTTGAGTGTGTAAGCTTCACCATGCTTAGTCAAAGAAAGTGTTGCCTGTATAGATGACTGTGTATTATTTTTCTGAACATAATGAATTTCTTGATATTCTAAAGGCGTTTTAATATTCACATAGTGATTCATGAAAATATGATATACTTCTTCAGGTTTTAATTCTTTGTGTGCATGGTCTGAAATATTCTTGACTAAATAACCAACTTCTTCACGCATGGTTTTGGGCAAATCTAAACCAAATTGTGTTTCCAGTAAATAGCCTATACCGCCTTTGCCAGATTGGCTGTTAATTCTGATTACATCAGCTTCATAAACTCTGCCAACGTCTGTCGGGTCAATTGGCAAATAAGGTACTGTCCAATGTTCTGGATTTTGTTCTTCACGGAATTTCATGCCTTTAGCAATTGCGTCCTGATGTGAGCCACTAAACGCTGCAAATACAAGTTTACCACTATAAGGCTGTCTGTCATAAACATGCATTCTGGTTACACGTTCATAAAGTTCTGTTAATTCTGGCATATTAGAAAAATCTAATTCAGGGTCAATACCTTGTGAAAACATATTCATACCTAATGTAATAATATCCACATTGCCAGTACGTTCGCCATTGCCAAATAGTGTACCCTCTACTCTGTCAGCTCCGGCAAGCAAGCCCATTTCTGTATCTGCAACAGCACAACCTCTGTCATTGTGAGGATGCAGGGAAATAATCAAATTTTCTCTGTTATTTAAATTATTGCACATGTATTCAACTTGATTTGCATAAACATGTGGCATAGAATGCGAAACAGTAACCGGTAAATTAATAATGACTTTATCATGTTCAGACGGTTGCCAGATATTAATTACTGCATTACAAATTTCTACAGCAAATTCTGGTTCTGTTCCGGTGAAACTTTCTGGAGAATACTCAAATCTAAAATTACCTTCTGTTTTTTCTCTGTATTCTTTACAGAGTTTTGCACCAAAAGTCGCAATATTAATAATTTCCTGCTTGCTTTTTCTAAATACTTGTTCACGCTGTGCCAACGAAGTAGAATTATACAAATGCACAATTGCATTTTTACAGCCTTTCAGAGCCTCAAAAGTTTTGGCAATAATATGTTCTCTGGACTGTGTGAGAACCTGAATTGTGACATCATCAGGAATTAAATTTTGTTCGATTAATGCACGGCAAAATTCGTATTCTGTTTCTGACGCTGCCGGAAAACCGACTTCAATTTCTTTGAAACCAATCTGGACAAGCAATTTAAAAAATTCGAGCTTTTCTTCCAAGCTCATGGGAATAATTAACGCCTGATTGCCGTCACGCAAGTCAACCCTACACCAAATGGG
>CAMWHN010000221.1 GCA_947174085.1 uncultured Ruminococcus sp. | reverse complement strand
CATTTGTAATGTTCAATATTATCATATCCTGAAATAATATTAGCATTTAGATAAAAATACAATTCAAAACCTATACCACCACGTATTTGTTTATTGTTAAAGATTGCCATGTAATGTTGTGTGGGTGAAATTGCATACCTATAGTATTTGTTATATAATGGATAGTATGCTGAGGTTGAATCTGAATCCGAAACTGCATTGATTAAAAGTTCTTGCAAATCCTGCACATCTTCCATGGAAATATCACCTAATTGATACAGTTCTTCTATCTGTTCAGCTACTTTTGTTGAAGCAGACAATTCTTCAACAGAAATTACACCTGCACTTTCCATTTCCGCCAGTTGCTCAACCGTCTGTGCAGAAACAGACACTGCTTCTGTTTCAACTACTTCTGCAAAATCTTCTGCATAAGAAGTCAAACCTGTGGCACTGAATGCCATTGTCATAACAGCAAGTGCGCCTGCTATTATTTTTTTCTTCTTCATGTTGATCACTCTCCCTAAAAATTAGAAATAATATCTATGTCACCAATTTGAATGTTAATTTAATTATACCACAAATTTCCAATAATGTCAAGAGATATTTGGGAAATTCGTGGTATTTTTTTTGTTTATTATTGTTATTATTATTTAAAATAGCAATACAACTGACAGGAAATCATGCCATTATAAAGTTTCCGGCGTTTATCTGCTTTTTTGCCGAAATGTTTTTCAAATTCCGAATCGCCACAGATAATATATAACGGATTTTGTAAGACTTTGCCCATAGTCTGATAAATTTCACGGGCTTGTTTTTGTTCTAACATGCGTTCTCCGTAAGGCGGATTGCAAACAGTAATTGCTTCAGGAATCGGCTTAAAATTGCGAATATCTGCTTGCTTGACTTGAATATATTTTGCAACACCGGCTTTTTGCGCATTGGCAAGTGTTAAAGCAATGGCATTTTGGTCTATATCATAGCCATAGCCCATGAAATCCACATCATGTGTAATATTATCTAAAGCCTCTGTTCTGGCATTCTGCCAAACGGATTTTGGAACACAGTCCCATTGTTCAGAAATAAATCTTCTGTCAAGACCAGACGCAATATGACAAGCTCGTCTGGCAGATTCAATCAAAAATGTTCCACTTCCGCAAAATGGGTCGCAAACAGTCATATTGCTTTTGATTCTAGCCAAATCTAAAATTCCGGAAGCGAGTGTTTCCCGAATTGGCGCAAGATTAGCATTTCTGCGATAGCCTCTTTTGTGCAAGCCTGTTCCGGAAGTATCAAGATAAATACTTACTTGATTTTTTAAAATGACAAATTGCAATTGGTGTAAACTGCCTGTTTCCTGTAAAAATTCACTTGTATGATAGGCATTTTGCAAGCGTTTGACAGCGGCTTTTTTAAGAATTTTCTGACATGCCGGAATACTATGCAATACAGAATTTAAAGCATGACCTTTGACAGGAAAAGCATCTTCACGGCTAATAAATTGCTCTAATGGGGCATTGTACATGCCGTTAAATAATTCTTCAAAAGTTTCGGCATGATATTCTGCTAATAGTATTTGCACACGTTCTGCAACGGATAAATTAATATTAGCTTTTGCCAGTGTTTCAAAATCACCTGTCCAATTGACACGCCCATCTTGTACAGTAATATTTTCACCGCCGATTTTTATGACTTCAAAGCGCAATACTTTTTCAAGTCCAAAATGACACGGAGCTGAAAAACGAATAGATTTACTCATTAGATTAAAATTCCCACTTTCTGTTTAAAATTTATGATATTTAATTATTAGATTTATAAGAACTTCTATTCTGTCTGGAAGAAGAATATTTACAACTTGTGCAGACAGGTGCATTTGTAGATTTCCAATAACCAGTTTCACCTTTTGGGCAATAAGCACCGGCTACTAAACCAGTATTCGAACAAATCGGTTGCTCAATTATCGTATCACATTCCGGATAAGTTGCATCAGATTCGATATTATTTGCATATTCGCCAATAACATTATACCACATTTGCGCAGAATTGATAGAAGTATCCAGTTTTTCACGGTCTTTATAACCAATCCATACACCAGAAACAAAATCTTCTGTTAAACCAATAAACCATAAGTCGTCCCAGTTTTGTGTTGTACCAGTTTTTCCGACAACTTCTTTATTAGAAAGTCTTGCATTACCGGCTGTACCACTAGGAGACACAACATTTTTCATCATACGGTTCATGACATAGGCAGTTTCAGGGTCTACCGCTTCATGAGGGTGACCGTCATTTTCATAAACAAGCTCATGATTACCCTGCTCTAATTTGCTGACAACATGTGCTTTATAATACGTTCCGCCGTTACCATACGGGATATAGGCATTTACCATATTTTTGACAGTAACACCATAGGTTAAAGCACCTACACTCAAAGGGGATAAATCTTTATCAGAATAACCTTTCGGGTCAAGTTCTGTTAATTCCAGCCCCATTTTTTCTGTACTGAACTTGAAAACAGCTTCCGGAGTTAATGCGTCTACCAGACGTGCAGAAATTGTATTCAAAGATTTCATTAAGCCATAATAAACACAAAGATTATTATAAGAATAATTAGAAGAAACAGAGTCAGAGCTATAGTTTTTTGGCCATACTGTGCCATCAGGCAATGTCAGACCGGCATCTTGCAATTTTGAGCCCCAGTGAAACTCATCTGTATAAATACCATAGCCGTAACCTGCGACAGGCTTAATTGTAGAACCGGGCTGTCTGGTTTCTCTCACGGCATAATTCCATACAAGAGAGTCTTTCTTTTCGCCGACAGCACCAACACAAGCAAGAATTTCGCCTTTATAATTCATGGCAACAAAGGCACTTTGCGGATAAACGACATCATCACGGTCGTCAATCACACCGTCACCGTTTGTGTCATTATATCTTGCAGAATTTCTGGTATTAATTAAATTGCTTAGGCTTAAATATTTTTCTTCTACATATTCCTGCATTTCTTTATCAATTGTAATATAAATCTGATAACCACCGGAATTAATTTTTTCTAAAGCTGTTTGACGGTCAATTGCATATGTGTCCATTAAATATTCTTCTACTTCGAGAATTGCGGCATCTACCGCCCAAGAAGTAATATTATCTTTTGGATTATATTCTTTTGCATCTAATTCTGGGTGCAATTGTTTATACTCATCTGTGTCAGTATAAATAATATGCTCTACAAGAGCTTCTTGATATTCGTCATAAGAAATTGCACCATGGTCATACATTTGCCATAATACATATTCTTGACGGTCTCTATTTCTGTCACGTCCAGTATTTACCCATTCGCCAGTGTCATCATCTTTGTAACCTGCAAACGGATTAATTGTTTCCGGCGATTGTGGAATAGATGCCAAAACTGCGGATTCTGCAATTGTTAAATCTTCAACATCTTTGCCAAAATATTTAATAGAAGCCATTTGAATGCCATTTGCAGAACCGCCGAAACCAATATAATTCAAATAAGTCTCAATAATTTTTTGTTTGGAATAATTTTTTTCCAGTGTCATCGCACGGAAAATTTCACGAATTTTACGAGATGGTGAACGAGTATCTTCGCCAGTAACGTTTTTGATTAACTGTTGTGTAATCGTAGAACCACCACGTTCACTATCCCAGAAATGCAATACCATGTTGATACATGCAGCAATTGTATTTTTATAATCTACGCCGTCATGTGTATAAAAACGTTCATCTTCTGTATAAACAAAAGCGTCCATAGTATGCTGTGGAATCTGTTCAATTTTAACAGGAAAACGTTGCACAGCATTTGTAACTTGATAAAGCGTTTCTAGTTTGCCGTCTTCGTCATAGCCATAAATATTTGTGTTATAGCTTAATTCCATTTCTTCCAGTGTGACAGTAGATGCTTCGTCCATGAAATTTAATACATAGACTGCAACAGCAGATGCTACAATTGTTCCGGTAATTAAACATATCAGAAAAATTGACAGCAATGTTGTCAGCAATATGGAAATTAATTTTTTCACAACACGAAATTTTCGGCTTGGTTTTTTCTTGTTGCGTTCTTGATTTTGCTTTGCCATAATACAAAAATCCTTTCTTGTTTATTTTTAAAATGATAATTCAAAAATTGAGGATATGTCATGTAATTATA
>CAMWHN010000220.1 GCA_947174085.1 uncultured Ruminococcus sp. | reverse complement strand
TTTTCATATTTTTATTATATCATATCCTGTCAAGTTTTGAAAATTGATTTGCGTGAGTACTTCATTCCAGTCTTTCAAATCCGGCTGGATACAGGAAATTTTTTGATAACCATGTTCATGCAGAATATCGGTCAGCCGATAAACTGCATTGATTCCGCCTTCATCATGATCGACGCAAAGCACGACTTCCTGTAAATTTGGATGCGTTTCCAAAGCCTTCAGCATGGCATTTTCATACACACCATTCATGGCGATATAGCTGTGTTCCTGCCAGTTCTGGGGATACAGCGTCAGGAAACTGAGCATGTCAATCGGCGCTTCATAGACAAATAGTCTGTCGGAAGTTCCGAAATGAGCAAAGCTGTATCTGGTGTCAGATCCTTCACACGTCATGCGAAAACTTCTGAACGTATTCGCTGACCGTTTGTGTGCCTGTCTTGGGATGCCGTTCTCATCCAGCCCCACAAACACGGCATTATGATACTGTGCATCTTCATACAGCGTGTGATTTTTGGCGAAATGATTCACAATTTCGGGTGCAATGAATCGCTTTTGAATCAGATAGGCATAGACTCTGTGCATGTTCTGATTCGATTCTGGCAGATGAAATTCTTTCTTCGGTTCAGGCATAGCCTGTTTTGGCGGACTTCTGCGGTAATTGTCATGATAACTGTTGTTATACTCCGGCATGACCGTATAGCCAAGCAGTTCCTGTACTGCTTCGGGAAAATTCATCTCATAAAAATACATCATGAATTTCACTGCACCGCCGCCAATCTGATTCTTATGGTCAAACCACTTTGAGCCACTTATTGTGATACTGTCATGTTTTCCTGATTCATCATGATAAATTAACTGATACTCTTTGCCGGCAAGTCTGAGTATTTCACCACGCATTTGCAGAAATGGCACTAAATCCGTGTTATTTGCCTGCTGTTTCTGTTCTTCTGTGAATGGAATAAACTGCATTTTTAGCCCCCTTAACGCAGAAAAATCCGCCTGTTCAGACGGATTTTCTGTGTCATATTTGATTTTTCATCATGCATTGTGCTTGACACGGTCTGTTACTTCCTCACGCTTGGCATCGTTGAATCTGTCCAGTGTACCGACCAGATAGCCTGTGATTCTGCGGATTCTGTCAAAGGGGATTACATCATAATTATACGAAATATCCACAAATTCGCCGTCAATTTTGAATGTAATACTTTTGAAGATACGCTCCGGGTATTTTTCTTTCAGCATCCTGACATACTGGTCTGCCTCATCCTGCGACATTTCACCGCCAATGATATTGTAGCTCATGTTCTCACCTCCACCATGTTAGCATAGCACATTTTTGTTCAGATGTCAATCCGGCAAGTCCAGCAATTTCTTGTATGGTTCGTAATTTTTAAGCATTGTGTACTTTCTTCTGTCCTCGCCGACATATTCCAGAGGGATTGTCATTTCAAATAAACGGCTGTATATCCGCTTTTTGCTGATATTCTTCGCATGTTTCATCTCATCAGCCGTCAGATTCGTGGTGACAATCAATGGCAGTCCGAAGGTGCATCTTGTATCAATTACATTCATGACAATTTCGTCTGCATAGTCTGTACTGCGTTCTGCCGATAAATCGTCAATAATCAGCAAGTCATTCCGACACAGTTCATCAATGTAGTCCTGTTTGTCCTGATACATGCCGGACACGATATTGATAATTCTCGAAAATTTGGTCATTACGCAAGTATAGCCGTTGTCAATCACATGATTCGCCACACATGCCGCCGCATAAGATTTGCCGACTCCCTGCGTTCCGTATAACAGAAGCCCTTTGCCAGCTTTGAGCATTTCCGAAAAATGCAGAGCATATTTGTGGACAGAGTTCATGACTGCTGCATTTCCTTCCTGGTTATCATTCTCAAATGTCCAGTCAGTGAGCCTTTTGTTAATAAAACATTTTGACCTGATTTTTGCGATTTTCAACGAATTTTCCAATGCCTTCTGTTCTTCTTCCTCACGTCTGTAGCGTTCTTCCTCACAGGCACAGGGGATATATGGCATCTGGACTGTTCCGAATGCCTGAATCCGCATTTGTTTCGGTGTTCTGCACTTTCCGCAGTACAAAAGTCCATCCATCATATAATCTTTTTGGCTAAAAACCATCTTTTTCTCAGATTCTGCAACAAGTTTTTCAAACACTTCCAGCATTTCTGAATCCTCCTTTTCTGTTTAAAAAATTCTGTCCAGAATGTCAGGTTTGTGTGGTTCTGGTGATTTTTTTGATTTCTGTACTGTTTCACATGGCTTGTCCGGAGCGTTCAGGTAACCCTCGAATTTTTCCCCAAACAGCGTAGATGGTCTGAGATACCGAATGAAGTCCGTACCTGTCCAGTCGCCGTGCTTCTTGTCAATGACCCTGATAAAATCATCCAGCGTATAGCCCTCTCTCAATCTTGCCGCAATCAAAGACTGCGTTTTTTTGTTTTCTGTTCTGTAATTTGTCCCAGCAATTTCGTTCAGATGCGCAATCACGGCAAGGCAGATTTTTTCTTTTTCTGTATTTTTTGTTTTTTTATTTTGTTTCTGTATTTTGTTTTTAGTATTTTGTTTATAAGTATCCGGCGGCTGATTCTCCGTGATGGATTTTCCGGTATGGTTTTTGTGCCGTGGTTTTTCCGGCACGGCTGGGCATGATTTGGCACTGCCCTCTGGAGCACTATTTTTTGA
The DNA here is from genome assembly GCA_947174085.1 of uncultured Ruminococcus sp. Classification (GTDB taxonomy): domain Bacteria; phylum Bacillota; class Clostridia; order Oscillospirales; family Ruminococcaceae; genus UBA3855. The sequence goes on along the minus strand of CAMWHN010000220.1, from coordinate 1,441 downwards.
CTGTTCCGGATCTTCCTGCGGCACTTCAAAAATTTCATAAATGCACTCAAACTGACCTTTTTCATTGCGTTCCATGGTTCGTCTAAGATAATGAAACTGCTCTAGTTCGTTGAGTGTGGTCTGAATTGCATCCTTGCCCTCTTTGCAGATGGCAGCAAGCCCGGCGATAGAATAATCCCAGTCTTCCGGCAGGGATAACATCAGCGTCAGCAAGCCCTTTGCTTTCAGGCTGATTCTCTTGTCACGCAGATGGACATTGCTGATCATAGTATAATCTTTATTTTTATGAATTCTTATAACGGACATGGTAATACCTCCATATTAAAATTTTGTAGTCTGCTGACTACACAATAGCATAGATTTGATGAAAAATCTAGTGTTTTTTCAAATTTCTACTGATTCCATAATTTACACAGTTTTTTTACATCATATTGCACTTTACTCTTGCAATTTTTCCGATTTTATGATATTATGATAATAAGAACTTGAGTTGTTTTCGGATTTTTAGTGATTTTATCAATTCGTATATCTATATTATAATCCGTATTTTCTTATTTGCAAATAGAAAAATCCGAATTTCTTCATTTTTGTAATACTTGCACAAATAGAAAGGGTGTTTTTATGACAATATCAAAAAGAATTTTCGAGGAATTGAAAAAGCAGAAGAAAAAACAAAAAGAATTAGCGGAATATACAGGGATTTCTGAATCTGCTGTATCGGATTGGAAAAAGAAAGGAACCAATCCGGCAGCTGAAAATTTGTACGTAATAGCGGATTTTTTAAATGTATCTGTTAATTATCTTCTGACTGGTGAAGAAAAACTGGAAACCTCAACCGGAAAAGAACAGGAAATGCTGAATTTGTTCCGACGTTTGCCAAACGATGAACAAGCGAAATTGATCGGAAGAACAGAACTGCTTGTAGAAATGAATGCCAACAAATCCACAGATAGTTGAAAATAAAAAGCAATCCACGGCTTTTGCCATGAATTGCTCATGCTTTATTTTAAATCGGGTTTCTTTACAATTTCCTGATATTCGATAGGAATGCCTTTCTTTCCGGCATATTCTTCTGCAAAGGGTGCGCCGTTTTCACTGCCAAATACGAGCAGTAAATCGCTCTCATCAATCATTTTTTCATCTGTTTCCTGATAACAGAACGGATCGTATTGCGTATGCGTCAGCGTCACACTGTCTGCTTTTGCATGGATATCAAAGTAGCGGTTTCTTAATTCTTCCGGCCATTCTGTTGTCTGTTCCTCATAGGGTGTTATAATGTGCAATTTCACTTCGTTTCCGGCTTTCAGGTTCAGGATGAACTCCGCTGCCCACATCGGTGTGCCATAATCACAATTGACATAGAAACTGTTGTATCCTCTGCAATACAAGTCCCAGACAGTTTCCCATACTTTCGCTTTGATTGTAGCAAATGGCTTTTCTG
>CAMWHN010000219.1 GCA_947174085.1 uncultured Ruminococcus sp. | reverse complement strand
AATTTAAATTTTCTAAATTTATATGTTCAATTTCCTGAAATCTGGATTCTACATAGCCTCTGGTATCAGCTTCAATTGCAAAATTCCAGTTTACAATTTTAAGCGTTCCTGATTCTACTTCAAAATAAATTGCATTTGTGCCGTCAATGCTAGCATCAAACGGCAATTTTAAATTTTCTGTTTGTAATAATTTATTTTCCAGTGGGCTGAATACAAAAGCATCTACCTGTTTTCGTTCACCGTCTTCCAACTGGAAATATGCGTAATCTAATTTATGTTTTGTATATAATAATTCTTTCATGTGAAAACCGCCTTGTTTTCTTCAGGGGCAAAATGTGCATTTGCATACCACTGATATAATTTTTTAACAGAATCCGGCTGTGCAGAAACTTCTAATTTTTTCATGAGTGTTTCAAAATCTTCTGCATATATATCACTATGAGAAAATGCTTGTTCATAAAGTTTTAAAATTCTATCTGAAATAGATTCCGTATCCTCTGGTGAATAATTTTCATACTGAAAATCAGGACTTTTCACAGCAAATTCAGAAAATAAATATTTTCTGCATTTACTAATTGCAAAAGCATCTTCTCGGGAATTTGCAGTCATATTTTTCTGCATTTCACGGTTATCTATTTCAAATTCATAAGTCGTATGCTGAAGCATTTCATGGGATTCTTTGACAAATTCAGAATTATATTCTGGTTCTATATTACTATTTGTTTCGACTGCACTGTAACCAGTTGCCGAAACAGCATAGACACAGAAAAAATAATTACTATAACAATTATTCCAAGCATTACTATGCATATTCTGAACAGTAGATTTTATTAGCATTCTGAATTTCATATAATTATCTCGAATAACGTCCAAGCCGTGCAGATAATTCAGCACTGCAATTGCCTGAATATCTTTTCTGTCAATGCATTCTGAAACAATAATTTCATGCACTTGATAATAATTTTGCGAAAAATCCAACTGCTTTAACTTTTCGCTGTTCATAGCTTTGATACAAGCCTGAATTTTCTCTGATATAATTTCATTGGCATTTCTAGTTCTGAAATCTTGTTTTAATTCCTGTTCTAAAATTTCAAGCAATTTCAGTGTATAAACCAGTGTATTTTTTAAATAATTGCCAACTAAGCCTTTTTTCTGCCATTCTGCCCAATCTTGATTAAGCTGATTAATTTTTTGATATAAAAATAACGGATATTCGTCAATTTTAGTTAAATATAATTGCATATTATAAACTCTTGCATCTACGTTTTCATCACCATATGTCCCCACTGGTACAATACTTGACAACGTATGATAAAAGCTGTCTGTTCCCAAAGAAAGTGTATCATCTAAAAGTGTATGCACATAGGCAAAATTTCGGAAAGAAGCCCAATTTTCAACAGACTTTACACCGGGCATATCACAGCAATTAAACATATATTGACAATGCACTTCGTTATGATAAATTTTAGCACTGGATAATTTTCCCGGAATAGCATCGTTTTGACTTGTACCTGTTGGAAAACTTCCGTTTCTTAAAGCTTCGGCTTTAGATTCATAAGCAGAAATATTTTTACCTGTATTTAAATAAATAATATTAAATTTATTCAGCATTCTGTCTTGCGGTTTTTTATTCTGGTTACTATCCTGGATTGTATTATATCCAGAACAAAGCAAAACGGTTTTACCAGCGTTAGAATTTCCAAAGAAATAAATAGTGATAACAGCGTCATAATCATAAAATCTCTCAGGCAATGGATTCCAACATTGGCTACAGAGTTGTGCAATCATGCTATTATGAATATAAAACTGCTCAAAAGTCGCAGAAGTAACAGCTCCGGTTTTTAATAAATAAAGTCCTTTATGAGAATCTTCCAAAGATTTAAAATCTTCATGTAAGGCTCGATTGAATTGCTGTAAAAATTCCCGTTCTTTTGTAAAATCATTACAAGTAAATGCTTTTATTGTTTTACTGCTATATTGATATCTACCCAATGGGATTCTAATATGTTCTTTTAATTGCTCTAATTTCAAATCAGAAACATCTTTTGTATGTTCAGGCAGAATAATATTATTGCCAATATTTTCTCTGGTAACAAATTTTACCATAGTAAGCAGATTTTTCTTTTTCTCGTCCAAATCAGAACTTGATTCTAATTTAGTTAAATATTTTAAAATTTCGTCACTGGTCTGAATCATTTCAGGATTTAAATTTTTATATAATACAATTCCGGGGATTCCTAAATCATGAATACGATTATGACACACTGGACAAGTAATCATGCTGAAATTATTATAGCAAGTAACTTCTAAGCAATATTTGCTAATTTTTTCACGATGATAAAATAAAAATTCTGAGTTATCATTTGTAAACATAGGATTTAATCTAGTTGTATCCTGAAAATCTGTTTTTAATCTGGTAGCATTACTAGAGCGATTTTTAATAGGCTCTTGTTTGAAAAATATTTTTTTCACTTTATTTTTTATCATATTAAAAGCTGATAATTTATTTTCAGGAATCTGAATGCTAAACTCATGAATTTCAGAGCCATTTAATTTAAATTTTATTTCTATTGCAAAATAATCACTATCGGCAGTAGTTCTGACATTTTTATCAAGCTGTGTATGATACGGAATTTCAACGAAATAAACAAGTTCATCACTGCCATCAAAATCTTGTAAATTCCAGTTAAATTGCTTTTGTATCACGTCTTCTTGCAAAGAATGATTATTTTGGTCTTTAAATTCAAAATGCAAATAAAAAGATTTAAATGCATTTGGCATATTATAGCCATGAATTTTATCCGGCAGTGTAATTCTAAATGTATTATGATAACAGCTATTCATAAAATCTTGAACACCTTTGGCTTGTTGTTCAAAACTATTTAATCTAAAATATTGTTCTGTAATCACAGGCATATCAGATTTTTTAAGACGTTTTGATTGTTTTGAATTTTCAGCCGGTTTTTCTTCTTGTGGCAATTCTTCTGGTATCAGCATTTCTTCATAATCAAAAGCCATTTCTTCCCCGCCTTGTTCTAATTTTCGTTCTGGTTTTTTAGGTTTTATTTTTTGTTTTTTCACTGATTTCTGTTCTGATTTTGCTTCTGATTCTGGTTGCTGTTTAGATTCTGCTTCTTTTTCAAGTAATATCATATGCTCCTGTATATTTCTGTCAATACTGAAAAATATCACTGTTACAAGCAATATGCCTGCCATATGCAAATAATCCATATCAAAGGATAACACACCATTTTCTATTCTAAACATGTCAAAATATTCTATTAAAACCATAAGCAACAAAATATATAACAGCCAATATAAAAAATTCACAATACCTTTACTTTTTCTAGCGCACTCGGCAAGAAGTCGGAATATTTTAAATTTTATCATGTTATCACCTCCAATAAAATTATTTTTTCAAATAATTATTTTGATATAAGCTATCTACAATTTGCAGAAATTCTTTTTTGAGAGAATAACTATCATCATCAAAATAAGAACGTAATACAATTGCATAATTATTTACGCCGTCAGAGACTGCGCCAACATACCAAATAATTTGATATTTATTATCATCTTCTTTTTGTGTAGAATAATTTGCTTGTTCCGCAAATAATCCATAAGTACTTTGTGTGCCTTTGCCTTTGTCTACACTAGAAGTACCAGTTTTCGCATAATAAGTAAAATTATCCAAATCAAAATTAAGATTATCTGGTATATAACCTGTATGGTTATCATAAACAGCTTGTAATGCATGTTGCATAAATTTAGTAGTAGTTGTTCTGTCAAAATTCTCGCCGATTATTTTAGAATTTCCAGATTCTTCTGCTAATACATTAGGAATATACATGTTGCCAGTTAAACATTTTCCAATACTCATTGCCATGAACACAGGTGAAATTCTATTATATCCCTGTCCATAAGCCGTATCGCCTAATTTCTGGGCAAGACTAATTTTACTATCTGTGTAAGCCTGTAAAATATCGCCTTTTTCGTCCAGAGAATACCATAAATTTGTATCATATTGTAAATCATTTTCTTCAGGCTGTTCAGCGATTTGAATATTATCCAGACAAGACAAAATTCTTCCGCTAGGAATATAAAAATAAGAATCTATCTCATGATTCACACAAAATTTATCTTGATAATAATTTAATAATAACGCTCCAGAATTT
>CAMWHN010000218.1 GCA_947174085.1 uncultured Ruminococcus sp. | reverse complement strand
TTTGATTCCCTGGATAGTGCTATCTCTTTTGCTTTTCAAGTTTGTTGACTATAATGTGCATTTATTCATACTGCTATGACAGTCAACCTGTTGAACAATAAAGCTGATGTTGCCGTTGCTAAGGTACACTCTAAAATGATAGCGTTTTGTGTAGTCATATTTATACTCGGACGAAGCAAGTTCAGTAAATTCGCCGACAGCATCTGACTTCAGAATTACAATCTTACCATTACAGAAGCCTACCGCATAGTAATCAGCTGCCCCCTTTGCTCCGAACACAATAAGCGACGCATTATTTTTATAATCTTTGTAACTTCCCCGATTGGGAAGGACAGACATATCACAGAATACAGTGCAATTGTCGACATATGAAACTGTAAGAGCCAGGGCAAAATTTTTATCATGCGCAATCTTCTGCCAGTGACCTTGTTCAAGCCGGCTGTCCGGATAGCCTGAATAGAACTGCACATATTTGAAGCGGTTTTCCTCTTCATTATAATATATGCCTGAATAAGCCTCTCCGTAACACACAGTAAAGTTCTTCATAATGGTGTAGTAACCGCTGTTGTCTGTAATATTGCCTGTATAATTCGAATTAACACAGTAATGTGGTGTTCCTGTAATTTTAAGTGTATCAACATATAGATCTATACCATCATATCCGTTGTCATAGTACGAATTTTCGGACATCATCAGTTCTATATTGAGACAGTCATAAAACGAATACATTTCATGTTTCGATTCAAAGTCGGACATACTTCTGCTGATGCTTGAATAGCTTTCAGGTATTGTAAATTCAAGTTTCTGCCACTTTCCCTGTTCAAGAGTGATATATTCAGAGTATGCATTCTTGTTTTCAATCTGCGAATATACAGAAAGACGGGCTTTCATACCAGCTGTGTTGTATCTTGTCATGACGTTTACGTTTATTTTTTGTCTGGGATAGATTTTTGTGCATGATGTTGGCTCATATTTGATATTGTCGAATGTACCGATATTAAACCACCTGTAAATCTTTATGCAGTCATTTTTTCTGACAGCATCAGCCCATATTTTGAGTGTATATGGCGAACCGCTCGGTGCTTTAACTTCATTTGAGGATACCCACATATTGCCATCGTTAACCAAATCATTTCTTTTTTTGCCGTTCCGCCACATAAGTATATGAAAATTCTGATATGAGTAACGGAATGCGAAAGAGAAACTGTTGAGTTCTGAGGCAGTTTTTATGTAGTCCGGAATTCTATAGCTGTTGAATTTTGCAAAAAGTTTTACCATATACGCTGTTAACTGAGTTATCGAAACCTCATTTTCATATGGCACTGCTGACGAGCAGTAAAGAACGTCATTCATAGGCTTAATCCAGTTTTCGTATAAAATTTTCTTGTGACCGAGCATCGCACCGAGAATTGCACCGAGATTTCCACAGTTACAGTCTGTATCACCACCCGATTTAAGACAGATTTCCATTGAATAAGAGAAGTTCCCGTTGCCGTAGAGGAGTGCCATTATAATGTGTGCACCGAAATCCCATACATTGTATCCTTTATAATTTTCGTCTATGTAATGCTGACATGCAGTCCATTCATGAGGGACTTTATGATAGAAATTTACAATATTTCTCACCATTTTTGCGTATTTTGATTTGGCAGGAATGAATGAAAGAGCAGTATTGATAATTTTTTCAACACTGTTTTCATTGAATGCGGCACTTATAAAACTTCCTCCAATTGCCCCCTCGCCGTTGTGCATTACGCTTGCGATAAGTTTTGCACATCGGGCAGCTTCATCCGGTCTGCCACCAAGTATAATGCCAACAGCATCATAGAAAATCTGTCCGCCCACTGTGTCAGCGCTGCTTCCTATATGGTCGTAATCGCCTGATTTCTCCGGTGGAACACCTTTTACAAGATTATAAAACGCCTTGCTTTCAGTGCTTTTGTCCCACCAGAAAAAGCCTCTGTTTTCTGCGGCATAGTTAAGAATGACTTTTGCCACAACTTCGGGAGTAAGTTCAGAGAGAGTTTCTATATTATCAAATATTTTAGCAAAGAAAACAAAACCGTTTGTGTCATCATCTGCATAAACATTTCTGTACTTGTCGATGTAAGTGTCTATATATGGGTATTTTTTTGAAGTTCACCTGAGGTAAGAATATGAGTTTCATCGCTCAGAAATTCAAGAGGATTTCCTGCACGTACTCCGATAATCTTACCCAGCACACTTCCGTATATTTTTGCTGTAATCAAAGTAAGGCGACAGAAATCCATATTGATTTATCTGCCTTACTTCGATTTTTTTCGGAGTTGTATTGTTGCTTTCAATGATTGTACGGGCCTTATTCCTGTTCTGAGTAATAAATGTTATATTTACCCTGCCCGTTTCCTTGAGTGACTGGAGCTTTGAAACAATCGTTTCATTATCTGAAAGACACATAATCCGGATAATGTCAGCTTTGGCAAGACGTGTTATATTTTCAATAACCTGTCTGGTTTTTCCAGCTGTATCAGGAGTTTCACTTTTTATGCATTCATACAGTTCAGCGAAAGTCACATCAAATATAACAATCTTTCTGTCATATGTATTAAGCATCGGAATAATGTTTGATATGAATCTGTTGAATCCTTCATGCATACAAGAGTCAGAATCAATGACTATTTGTCCCCCCTCAACAATTGCTTCAAGATTTTTTCTTGAATTTTCAAGTCTCCGTTCGTCTGTTATCATACACAATTCTCCTTCTTCCTCGGAATAATATCTATGATATTACCATTCTTATCAAGATTTTTAACAATAATCTTCTTCTTGCTTGTAACCGAAATAAAATGATTAATACATTCGGCATCGCTTGCAAGACCACGATCCTGAGTTATCAGCACAACATTATATTTAACGAAATATCTGATTAAGTTTTGCAGAATTATGCTATTGCCAAAACTGTCAGTGTCTTTTCCTCGCACATCAAGAAGACCTTCACTCGCCATAACATTTATAACTTCTATTGCTCCTTTTGCGGACTTACGTTTTATTTCCGGCTTTGAACTATCATTCCGGATTTTGTCCAGCTCCTGTACACACTTGTAAGCTATCTGAATTCTACAACCTGTTTCTTTAAGGTATGGAACGGATTTAATAAAGAATTTCTGACATCCTATACCGTTTTCAATAAAACAACAGATATCAATAAGTACAATCGCATCTTTGTATAAAGTTTTAACATCTATCTTCATAATTTTGCCTTCTTTCTTCTAATTCATCATCAAAAGAAGCTATACAGAAAATCCCTATGTTTTTAGTAAATTGTCCAAGAACATCCTTATTTTCTGTAATAACAGAAACAAAAAGATTTTGTGTATGTGCTATACTAGATATATTGCTGAAATCAGAACAGAAGTTTTCCTGATTGTAAGATGCTTCTTCTATAACAATGAAACTTTTCTCTTTAAGCTGATTCAGTTTCTTATAAAGTGCTACAACATGGATTTCAGTTTCCTTTGTTTTTCTTTCAAGTATGCTTTGAAGATGCGTTCTCAATATTACTATAGGCAGTGTTTTTCTGACATCTGCTATATGTTCAGTGAGTATATCAAGAAAAGGTAGACAACCTTTCTGCATGAGGGAATCAGCGAAAAGATAAATTTTATCGCTTATGCTGACAAATTCACTTATTGCAATTGTATTTACTTTTAATTTTTCATTTATGAGCGTATCATATAGCGAAAAAAGTATATTGTCATTTTCAGAAGAACTAAGGTATATTTCACGTAAGCGGAACCAATACGCAAGAAATGAATTAGCTCCTAATTTTGGGAGACTTATATCAAGTATTTTTTGAATGGCATACCATTTAGGCGAATTTGTTTTTAGCTTATAGTCCAAAATCGCAAGAATTGCGATAACGTGTGAATACATCAGAACTACTCTACCACTTTCAAAATTATTGATAGTCTGTCTAGACAAACCCAGATATTCTGAAAGTTCTTTTACAGATATGTCTGCAATGTTCCGTACTTGCTTCAGATTTTTGCACAGACTATCTGCAAGCTCATCTGTTGACAAAATCATTCCATCACTTCTCCCTTTTTTATAATTATAATAAATATATGATTTTGTATTTGTCAAGTATTTTTTTGAATTTTTTTCTAAAATTGTAAAATATTTTTACACTTTATAAA
>CAMWHN010000217.1 GCA_947174085.1 uncultured Ruminococcus sp. | reverse complement strand
CTCGTGGGCTCGGATATGTGTATAAGAGACATCATCATGTTTCTATTTTCTAATGCTTTATACAGCGTGACTTCGTCAGCATATTCAAGCATACCGCCTACAGGCAAACCAAAAGCAAGTCGTGTGACAGTTACACCCAATGGCTTTAATAACTGTGAAATATATGTTGCCGTTGCGTCACCCTCTACGGTTGGATTTGTTGCCATAATTACTTCGTGAATATTCCCTTGTTGCACACGGGCAATCAGAGAACGAATTTTTAAATCATCAGGCAAAATATTTTTTAACGGCGAAATTAAGCCATGCAATACATGATAAACGCCTTTATATTCACCAGTACGTTCAAAGGCAGAAATATCTTTTGGTGTTTCTACAACACAGATAATAGATTTCTCACGGCTGATATCATTGCAAATCGGGCATAATTCTGAATCTGTTAAATTTTCACAGCATTTGCAATAATGCACAGTTTGTTTAGCATGTAATAAAGCCTGTGAAAAAGCTTCTACTTCTTCCGCTTGCATAGACATCACATGATAAGCAAGCCGAGTAGCGGTTTTCATTCCGATACCCGGCAATTTTGCAAATTGTTCTGTTAATATCACAAGCGGTAATGCATCATGATTCGCCATGCTTAAAACAATCCCGGCAGAGATACACCGCCAGTGATTCTGCTCATTTCGTCTTCTGTTGTCTGTTCAATTTGGCTAACAGCTTCATTTACAGCACTGATAATTAAATCTTGAAGTGTATCAATATCTTCAGGGTCTACAACCTCCGGCTTAATCGTCAGAGATTTGATTGTTTTTTTACCTGTCATTACAAGTTCCACAACACCACCGCCAACAGTGACAGAAAAATCTCTTGCTTCAATTTCGTCTTGTAATTCTGTGATTTGGTCTTGCATTTTCTGTGCCTGACGAATCATAGAATTCATGTTCTGGGCATTATTATTATTTACGCCTCTTGGTATTCTTGCTCTCATGAAAACCTCTCCTTTTCTTGAAATTAAATTTAAAAATAAAATAAATTTTTTATTATACAGCAGTTGTCGGAATACCGCTGTTTTTAGCTCGTTCTAGCATTTCCTGTACGGTTTGGGGTTTTACAGCTTCTGGAGAACATTTTGCACGAATTGCATAACGTTTCCCCATGACATGCGCTATGGCATCGTCTAAAGACTTTGCATTTTCTTTTATTTTAAACATAGTAAGAAATAACGGATTTTCTGCTGTAATTAATATCACATTTGCATAGCAAACTGCTTTTGAGCCTGCGAGCGAACCCACTACCGCAGGGTTTAATTTTGCGCATTCTTCCAGAATTTCCGCCCATTGTGCTAATACCTGAAAATCAGATAATTTTAAATTTTTCATATCTATTTCTGGTTTAGGCTCTGCCAAAACAGAAGATGTCTGCGGTTTGGTAAGTGGATTTTCAGGAACAGGCTTTCCCTGTTCTAATTTTGCAATTCTTGCATATAAAGCTTGCAGGTCATTAGAATTTATATTTATTTCTGCATGATTTGCATGCGTGAAATTTTGCTGTTGTGCAGGAATATTATTACAAATGCGAATCAAATATAATTCTAATTCTGTGCGTTTGTTCACAGCTTTTGTCATGCGTTCACGGCAGATTTGCAAATTTTCTAATATTTGCATAATGCGTGACATGTCTTGTGCAGAAGCAATATTTTGCAAAGTCGGAATTTCGTCTGTCATACTATGCAAAAGGCTGATATCACCAGTTGCTTTTAACAGCATAATATCTCTTTGCATGAGAATTAATTCTTCACAAAGTCGCTGTAAATCTTTAGAATTATCATGCAATTCAGCAATAATTTTTAAGCTTTCAGGAATATTGTTTGCATATAAATTTTGTAAAATCTGAATGAAATAATTTCTTCCGGCAGTTCCGGCAGATTCTGAAACAATCTGGTCAGTAATTATTTCATTGTAGGCAGAACATCTGTCTAATAAAGAAATCGCATCACGCATACCGCCATCGGAAATTCTTGCAATCAGTTCTACGGCTTGTTTTGTAATTTCGATCTGTTCTTGACTCGCAATGAAATTTAATTTTTTTACAATATCTTTTTGCTGAATCCTTCGGAAATCGTAACGCTGACAACGGGAAATAATTGTTGCAGGGACTTTATGAATTTCCGTTGTTGCAAGAATAAATTTCACATAAGCTGGCGGTTCTTCCATAATTTTTAACAAAGCGTTAAAAGCACTGGGTGACAGCATGTGAACTTCGTCAATAATATAGACTTTAAATTGACAGCGTTCTGGTGTATATACAATCGCATCACGCAATTCCCGAATATCTTCTACGCTGTTATTAGATGCCGCATCAATTTCTATAAAATCTGATAAAATACCTTTGTCAGCATCTTGACAGACACTACATTTCAAACAAGGATTGCCGTCTGGTAATGGGTGTTCACAGTTGACAGCTTTTGCTAAAATTCTGGCACAAGTAGTTTTTCCAGTACCACGAGAACCAGTAAATAAATAAGCATGTGCCGTTGTGCCGGCTTTGACTTGATTTTGCAGTGTAGTTGTCACATGTGGCTGTGATAGAACATCTGGAAACTGCAATGGTCGCCATTTTCTGTACAGAGCTTGATACATGACAAAAACCCCCATAGTTTCAAACAAAGTTTCAAAAAAATTCGGAACATAGGTGTGCAGGCTTGCTGCGGCACATGAGTCCATCCGCTTAATGCTGCTCGGTTCCCCGCCTGACATGGTTCACGGTGAATCATTGCACAGGGCCCGCACACCTATATTCCGAAGTCTTGTACACTCGAATGATATTATTATACCATAGATTTTTGTAAAAAGCAAGACCTGAAATGTAATTTTTCTGCTTTTTGTTTATTATTACTAAAACAAATATCCTGTTTTTATATATTCATACGAAAATATTTATTTTATAAAAAACGCTTGTAAGAAATGAAATTTTTTGGTATAATAGATAGAGGAAGAAAAAAATGATTTCTAACCTCTTTCTCTTATTTTTTTGCTGAAAAAGACATAGCATGTGCTATGTCTTTTTCATGTATTTATTTTTCATTATCATTTTTATAAAAAGCCGGACACTGTGAAATTTGCATGTGTCCGGTATTTATCCAATTATATACTCAAAATTATTTATCAGTTTTTTTCGTTTTTCTAGGTTTTTTTTGCTTTGGTGCAGAATCTTCTGATACTTCCGTTTTTTCTACTGGTTTTGTTGTTCTTTTTGCTCTTGGTTTTTTAGCTGTTGTGGTTGTTTTTTCTTCAATTGGAGCAGTTACTTCTGGTTCAGCCGTTTCTACAGCCGGAGCTGTTTCTTGTGTTTCTGCAATCAGTGTTAATTGTTCAGCAGGAATATTATTTTCTTCTGTTTTAGCAGTCTTAGTTTTTCTGGTTCTTTTGGGTTTCGCAGGTTTTTCTTCATCGGCTTTTGTTTTCGTTTTTCTAGTTTTCTTTGCAGGCTTTTCTTCGAGGGTTGTTAATTCTGCCTCTGTTTCTGCAATTTCAGATTTGCTTTTTTTAGGTTTTTTTACTGGAATAATTTCACCTAAAGTAATTGCTTTATCCGGATTGCCTTCATGAAGTATTCTGCTGTCTGCAATTGCAGTTACTAGTGAAATTTTACCCTGTACAATGGCTAGAATTTCTTCTGCACTACCTGTCAGCAGAAAGTCACGATTCCAATAGTCATAAGGCTCGACATATAGAACGCCGTCTTTAATTTCGATATAAAATGCGCCCTCTGCTTCACCGGTCACATTTACTTGTACAGCGATATGCTCTGTAATGGCAGAAGCATCTGCTTTTACAAGTGCAGTCTGTACTTTTTTTACCAGTTCTTGATAAGTCATGATTCCTCACCTTTCTTTTGGATATTGCAGCAAGCGCAATGATTACGCATACACCGCAAAAAATTAATTTGCTTACACAAGTATTATACTAAATATTAAGAATTTCGTCAATGAAAAATAGAAATTTTCTATATTCAGCATAAGATTTTCTAAATTCTAAAGGCTTTTTTTGGTTAAAAATTCAAAAAAAAGCTTTGTCTTGCGCAAATTTGTATTAATTAAAATAGCTTGTCAAGAAAAAAGAAAATAATTCCCGTGTTTTTTCACAAAGATTAGAAAAAATGTGAAATATCTCTTGAGTAATTTTTAAAAAAGCGTTATT
>CAMWHN010000216.1 GCA_947174085.1 uncultured Ruminococcus sp. | reverse complement strand
AAAAAAAAAAAAATTAAAACAAAAATTTTAAATTAAAATAATTTAAATTAAAAATCTGGAAGGATTTATTTTAATTCTTTTAATTTTTGAAAGGAGAATTTTTACTTATGAATAAAAGTTTGTTAAAACGCTGTGTTGCGATTTTTGCGGTTTGTTCCACAATGATGACAACAATGCCAATCGCACAGATTTCTGTTTCTGCGGTTGATATTATCAGCAATGGTACATTTGAGGGGACTAGTTCCGGTTGGGGCATGTACAAAGAAAGTGGCGGTTCAGCAACTTTGACTACAGAAGATGGCAAACTAGCTTTAAAAGTCAGCAGCACTGGAAAAGTAACTTATTCCGTACAAATGTTTTATGATATTATTCCGTTATATCAAAACGGCGTTTACAGATTAAAATATGATATTTCAAGTTCTGTTGACAGATATGTAGAAGGCATGATTCAGCAAAATGGGGGAACTTATCAGGCATATACTTGGAAAGGCATTAATGTTACTTCTACACCACAGACAATTGATTATGAATTTACAATGGAAGCTGAAACGGATATTATGGCAAAGCTTGTATTTAACTGCGGTTTACAGGAAAAAGACGGCGGAGAATTGCCAGAACATACAATTTATTTAGATAACGTTTCTTTGGAATTAGTTGACGATAGTGCTGTAGATTATAGTGCAACAAGACCTTATGCACCGCCGATTTTGACAAATCAAGTAGGCTATCAGAATAACAGCAAAAAAACTGCTGTATTCCGAGATGTTACGAACGAAACAGAATTTTCTGTGGTTAATGCAGATACAAAGCAAGTTGTTTATACTGGAAAATTATCAGAACAGATAAATAATACTTCTGCTGATGAAATTGATTATACTGGTGATTTTTCAGAAGTTACAGAATCTGGTAATTATTATATCCAGTGTGGAAATTTAGATGATTCGTATGTATTTAGTATTTCTGAAAATATTTATGATGATATTCTAAACGATTCTGTGAGAATGCTATATCTGCAGAGATGCGGAACAGAAGTAAATGACAATGATTTTGGGCATGTGGTATGCCATAATGGACTAGCAACTATTTACGGAACAAATGAACAAATTGATGTTAGTGGCGGTTGGCATGATGCCGGAGACTATGGACGTTATGTTGTAGCCGGTGCAAAGGCTGTAGCAGATTTGTTATATGCATATTTGGCAAATCCAGATTATTATTCTGATAATATTGGCATTCCAGAGAGTAACAATGGCAGAGCAGATATTCTTGATGAAGCAAAATATGAATTAGACTGGATGTTGAAAATGCAAGCTTCTTCTGGTGGCGTTTATCACAAAGTAACTTGCGAGAGTTTCCCCGGTTATGTTTCTCCAGAAAAAGAAACAGCACCTTTGATAGTTACACCAGTTTCCACAACAGCAACAGCTGATTTTGCCGGTGCAATGGCTTTAGCTTACGAAGTTTATAAAGATTCTGACCCTAATTTTGCCGAAACTTGTTTAAATTCTGCAAAAAATGCTTGGAACTTCTTAGAACAAAATCCGAATTTGATTTTCAAAAATCCAGAAGATATTACAACTGGTGACTATGGCGATGTTTCTGATAAAGATGAACGTTACTGGGCAGTTGCACAGCTTTACCGTGCGACTGGTGATAGTCAATATTTATCTGCTTTAGAAAGTATGCCATATTATACGGGACTTGATTGGGCTTTAGTTGGCGACTATGGCAATATTGCAATTTTAACAATGCCAGATATTGATAAAAATTCTAATATTTATCAAAATGCTAAAAATGCTATTTTAAAACAAGCGGATACTTTCTTAGCAGCTTCTGAGAAATCTGCTTACGGTGTTTCACAGACTGTTTATAACTGGGGCAGTAATATGACAATTGCAAATTCTGGCATTATTCTAGGCTTAGCATATCAGTTAACTGAAAATACAAGTTATCTAAACGCTTCTGAAGCACAGTTACATTATTTGCTTGGTACAAATCCGGTTGGCACAAGTTTCATGACAGGTTACGGCACGGTTTCTCCTGAAAATCCACACCATCGTCCTTCTATGGCAAACGGAAAAGCAATGAAAGGTATGCTTGTTGGTGGTGTTAATTCTCATTTGGAAGACAGTGCGGCAAAAGCATATTGTAATGGTCTTGCACCGGCATTGTGCTATGTAGATAATTCTGAAAGTTATTCTACCAATGAGATTACAATTTATTGGAACTCTCCTTTGACATATTTGTTGACGGTTGCGAATACAAATTATTCTGAATCTGCTGATTCTGGTATGAGCGGAGATGTTACGCTAGATGGAAAAGTAACTATTGCAGATGTTGTTATGGCAACCAGAGCTGTTTTAGGCAAAGAAAGTTTATCAGACCAAAGTTACAAAAATGCTGATGTGGACTTAAATGGATATGTTGAGCCAATAGATGCCTTGAATATTATGAAATATGTTGTTGAATTAATTGATACTCTGCCAGTAGGTACAAAACCAACTCCAGAGCCTACTCCAGAGCCTACTTCAGAACCTACTCCAGATCCAACTCCAGAACCGACTCCAGATCCAACTCCAGAACCGACTCCAGATCCAACTCCAGATCCAAATAAAATTCAAGATTACGGCACACCTATGAATGCAAATGCAACAGCAGTTGCTGATTTCCGTCAAGGTTCTTCTTCACTGTTCTTTGCTTCTGATGGTTGGACAAATGGTAGTTGTTTTGATTGCGGTTGGTATGCAGAAAATACATCTATTTCAAACGGCTATTTAAGTTTAACAATTGACAAAGATAAAACAGGCAAATATAATTATTCTGGTGCAGAATACAGAACAACTGATTTTTATAGCTATGGCTATTATGAAACTTCTATGCAGGCAATTAAAAATGATGGTGTTGTTTCCTCGTTCTTTACTTACACAGGTCCATCTGATAATAATCCTTGGGACGAAATCGACATTGAAGTTTTAGGCAAAGACACTACTAAAGTACAGTTTAATTATTATACAAACGGTGTTGGTGACCATGAATTTATGTATGATTTGGGCTTTGATGCTTCTGAAGGGTTCCATACCTATGGCTTTGATTGGCAACCAGATTCTATTACATGGTATGTTGACGGTAAAGAAGTTTATAAAGCTACCGATAATATTCCTTCTACTTCTGGTAAAATCATGATGAATGCTTGGAATGGTATTGGTGTTGATGAATGGCTGAAACCGTTCAATGGCAATACACCTTTGACAGCTCGTTATCAATGGGTAACATATACAACAAAATAATTTAATATATTACAAAAAGCTAGTTCTTGATAGAGCTAGCTTTTTATTTGATTATGTAAAAGGCGTAATTTCGTATTTCGTTTTGAGTTTGCCAAGAGCTTTTTTTTCTAATCTTGATACATAGGAACGTGAAATATTTAATTTTTTTGCAACTTCTTTTTGTGTCAAGGGAATATGCCCGTATAAGCCATATCGTAAAATCATAATTTCCAGTTCTCGCTTGTCTAAACACTCATCTAAAAATGAATATAACTGTTTGGCATGAATGGAAAAATCAACTTGTTCTTCCAGATTTGTTCCGTCTTCTAGCGTGTCCATAAGCGTTAGTGCATTGCCGTCTTTGTCTGTCATAGTCGGTTCATTCATGTGTAAATCAGAAGCATGTTTTTTTTGCGCTCTGAAATGCATTAAAATTTCATTCTCGACACAGCGTGACGCATAAGTAGAAAATTTTGAACCTTTGTGATAATCAAACGTATCAACAGCTTTCATTAAGCCGAATGTCCCAATAGAAATTAATTCTTCCTGTTCTTCTGCGCCTCTGTATTTTTTAACAATATGGGCAACTAGTCGCAAATTATGTTCAATTAATTTATGTCTGGCTTTTTGATTATTCTGTTCCATGGCTTGAAAACAGGCAAGTTCTTCTTTTTGCGTTAAGGGTTTCGGAAATACTTGCGGTGTATCCGCATGAAGAATCCAGAAACATAATTGATTTAGAATCTGCAAAAACATAAAAATTTCCCTACCTTTCTATTCTCTGGTTAGTATATGCTGAAAGGCTTTTCCATGTGACAAATTTTGTAAAATGCTATATTTCATAAAAAATATATAATAAAAACCGCATTGACTTGCTATAAATCATAGCTTGTCAATACGGTTTTAGTAATTTTATAAATATTTTAAATAGATTC
>CAMWHN010000215.1 GCA_947174085.1 uncultured Ruminococcus sp. | reverse complement strand
GCACCACGCCGAATCAACCCGTTGCGGGGGCAAAAGCACTTAATTTTTGAGGAAAAATTTTTCCCGCACCATCCGCAATATAAATAAAATCAAACCTCCCAGAATCGCAAAAGTTAATATAATAAATCCCCATTTCATAATATTTTGATTTTCAGCCTGTGTATTTTCTAAAATTTCCATACTTGGCACAGTTGGTTCAAAACTTATCCAACCATAGCCGGAAATATAAACTTCCGGAAATGCATGTGCATCACGGACTTTAATTACATAATTTGTCTGATGCTGATTTATCTCACGATTATATAATTCACTTAAATTATAACCCTGTGCATATCTTGCTGGTAATCCGGCATTTCTGCAAAGTAATACCATTGCTGTTGCAAACTCATAACAAACACCAGTCTTGCTTTCTGTTAAAAAATATTCTGCATTTTCAAAATCAGATTTTTCATAACTTAAATCATATACAAAATCTTGTTTGATAAAATATTCTTCAATCGCTTTGGCTTTTTCAAAATCAGAATAGCAATCTTTTGTAATTTCCTGTGCAAGTAAATTAATTTTATCACTTTGAAAATCCTGTTTTTGTACTTGTTCTAAATATTCATAAGCTTCAGCATATTCAGAAATAATTTGCTCTAATAATTCTGCTTGTTCAGAATTTGTATTTTTTAAAATTTTTATAGCATCTTGCAATAAATTTTCATAATTCTGATTAGATAAATTTTGCAAAATTTGATTAATAATTTCATATTTTGCATAACTATCAGAATAATATGCTAACGAAACGCCATTAGAAAAATCATTAGACTGAAATGTATTTGTAGCAGATATTTTAATATTTTCTTTACTAATTTCCGTGCCTAATTGATATGTTCTAACAGGCGATGGCAAAACCTGTGTTTTATACCAAGTATACATGTATAAAGCGTGTAAATCTTGTTCAGGGAGTGTTATATTTGTGAAATCTTGTAAATGATAATTTTCTGCAAACTGGCTGTCCAATTTGCAAGCGTCTAAAATTGCTTGTAACACATCTTGCGGACGATAAGTCAAAGGTTCTGTCAGAAATTCTAGGGGCTTATCATAATTTTCAATTACATTCCAAGAATCGTCAGCTAAATAATACGAATATGTCTGTGTTCTTAATCTTAACGACTCTGGAGCTTGCACATAATATAGCGTTCTTGTATTATTAGAAACCGCCATAGAATTATCTGTTGTATTTGTAAACATGCTAATTGCATTCATGAGAATATCTGACCAAGAACTATAACTCATTGCATTATCAATAAATTCTCTATCCGGTATAATATTAGGTTTGGGAATCACAGAAGCAATGACAGAAAAGCCTAATACATACATTGCAATAGACATTCTGCTTTGATAACTTGGCAAATACCGAACTTCTTTTGTATTGCAAAGCATTTTGCAATAAATCATTAATAAAAAATAACTTGCTAATAAAATAATTACTAAAATTGCCGGCATATGCTGATTTTCTTTGGCATATAAACTCAGTGGAATCAGCATAATTAAAAATTGCATACTCATTCTGTATCTGATTTTAGAAAAATAATATACAACACTAGTTAAAAAGCCTAGCATTAATATATAAATTGCTACCGTATACCAAAACGAGAATGCTACAACGCTTTGTGGCGTTAAAAACCATACGAAAAAACTAATTGAATAAGATTTACTTGCCCAGTTTGTCAGCATACTAATTCCAGACAATCCGGCGAACATGTAAATTAAATAAACTAAAATACCCAAATATTTATGTTTTGCAATAAAATCATATAATTTCATCATAACAAAGCTAATAAATATGGCAATTACGGTATAAATTGCTGTCATACTGGCATGATAATAATACATGACAGTCGTTACAAGAAATACAGCATATAATCTCACAGGGTCACCGAGCAATTTTATGAAAAAACGCATCACAGAATGATTTGATAGATTTTTTAATTTATTCCACATTAAAGCACCTCACTTTTTCAGGCTTTTCATTGTAAAATCTTCGCTTAATTCCCAAATGGAATCCATGTCCATTAATGCAAAATTTTCCACACCTGCCGGACACACCACGCATATATAGCCTTTATTCCGTAAAGATTTCAATTGCGTGGCAAGTTCTTCATCTGGATTCGTAGAATAAATTAAATATGTGCCGGCTTTCTCATGCGATGCACTAGAATCAATTCTATGATTATCATTAATAAAATCAGCAGTTGCGATTTCTATAGACGCATTTCTAACATCGTTTTCCTGTTCTAATGCTAGACATTTCCATTGTTTATTACTTGCAAAACGTAAACTACAAGCGATTCCTTGTTTCACTAACAGCATTAAAAATCCTAATGCACCTTCTATCATAATTTCACGGTGTTTTAATTTTTCTTCTTGTTTTTCAGGCTTAATATCTAAAATCAAAGTTGGTTTGATAGTAATCGCTGATTCTTCCATACGAACCATTAATTTCTGTCTTTTGGCAGACATTTTCCAGTTAATTCTTCTTAAATTATCACCTGCAACATATTCTCTATGTACATAGCCAAGCATAGACTGTGCCGAAAAACTAGCATTAGATTCTTCTTCTTCATCATCTTGTGTTGCTATCACATCACTCACAGCATGTAACATCATATTTGCATTTGTCAATTCTGGAATTTCTGGAATCACACCAATTTTAATCATATAATCATCTGGAATATGTCCATATTTAAACTCTACCAAGCCCAAATAATCAGAAATCGCTAATCTTTTTATTTTAATTTCAGCCAATCCGACATATTTTGCTGTCATCTGATAAGAAATGATTAAATTTTCTTTTGGTGTCATAGCACTTTGCACGGTTCTATTATCTTGTTGCACAATATTTGCTGAAGGTTTTATATGACACATCACAAAAGGCACAGGCAATTTTCCAATTGTACTTGCAATAAAATTCACACGAAAATTTTTACCTTTTGCAAGATAATCAGGTGCTTCTAAATGTATTCTAAGTTTAAAAATTGCATAATAGCTTAATATAATAGACAATAACGGTGCAATGATTAAAAAACTCCAGACAACAACGCCAATATCACCATCAAGATAATGCGTAAATGCATATGCCATCATCATAATTAAAATAATTTCAAAACTACTTTTTAAACTTCTGGGGCGTATTATTTTAGAATGCTTCAAAATTAAAAATAATTTTTTCATATCATTCACCATTAGGCACCTGCTGGAACAGGTATTGTATCCAGTAATTGTTTCACAAGAGCTTCTGGAGAACCCAGCATATTTCTTCCTTTTGGTGATAATAAAATTCTATGTGCCAGTACTGGAATTGCCAAATCTTTGACATCATCTGGTGTAGCAAAACTTCTGCCATGTAAAAAAGCAGATGCTCTTACAGCTTTATAACAAGCAATACTTCCTCTGGGGCTAACGCCTAAAACAGTCATATCACTTTCTCTGGTAGCTCTTACCAATGCAAGAATATACTTTTTCACATTATCAGCAACTTGAATTGTATTTACTTTTTTTTGGAGCTGACAAATTTCCTGTGTAGAAATAACAGCTCCGGAAATATTCCCAATCGGATTCCCTTCGCCATTTCGTTCTAAAATAGCTAATTCTTCTTGCATACTGGGATAACCCATAGAAATTTTCATAAAAAATCTATCCATTTGAGCTTCTGGCAAATGATATGTCCCATAAGTTTCCACTGGATTCTGAGTTGCAATTACCATAAACGGTTCTGGCAAATTATGCGTTTGTCCATCAAGGCTAATTTGATGTTCTTCCATGATTTCCAATAATGCAGATTGTACTTTTGGAGACGCTCTGTTAATTTCGTCTGCAAGCAGAAAATTACAAACTGCCGCACCTGCTTTATATTCTAACGAACCGTCTTTTTGATTGACGATAGAATAGCCTGTAATATCTGACGGCATAATATCTGGTGTTAGCTGAATCCTATGAAATTCACCGCCTATAGACCGTGACAACGCTGCTGCAAGCTGTGTTTTTCCTACACCGGGGACATCTTCCAGTAATACATGCCCACCACAAAGCATGGCAAGTATTGCCTGTAAAACAGTTTCATCTTTACCAACGATTACCTTATTGACAGTTTTTAGAATTTTTTTTATATCTTCTTGCATAAATTTTAATCCTTTCTTAGCTAATTTTTAATTAGAAATATTGTAG
>CAMWHN010000214.1 GCA_947174085.1 uncultured Ruminococcus sp. | reverse complement strand
CCATTAGTTTCGGCTTGCATTAATATAAAAAAGTCCTTGCTATGATAAGCAGGGTTATTTTATTTGATAAATAATTATAAAAATACTTGACAAATTTGTAAAATTATGATAAAATTTTACTAGAGGTGATTTGTTATGAAATTTAAAAAATTAGCAAGTGCTGTTTTAGCACTGTCTATGACAGCAACAGCAATTTTGCAAACGGGAATTTCTGCAACGGCTGATTCTGGAAACACAATGCGTGACATGTCTACAATGGAAATTGTCAATGACATGGGAATTGGTATTAATTTAGGAAATACTTTTGAAGCATGTGGTGACTGGATTGCACAATGGGGAGATGGTACAACGAGTTCTTATGAAACGGCTTGGGGTAGTCCTGTTGTGACACAAGAATTAATTCAAGGCTATGCCAATGCTGGATTTGATTCGTTAAGAATCCCTGTTGCATGGTCGAACATGATGGCTGATGATGGTAATTATCAAATTAACTCTGAATATATGACGAGAGTCAATGAAGTTGTTGATTGGGCATTAGATGCCGGTTTATATGTCATTGTTAATCTGCACTGGGATTACGGTTGGCTTGAGGAAGTACCAACAAATTATAATATGTGTATTGAAAAATATACAGCAATTTGGACACAAGTCGCAGATAATTTCAAAGATTATGGTGATTATTTAATATTTGAATCGCAGAATGAAGAATTAGGCTGGTCATCTTTATGGAATCAATGGGCTGGCAACGACGGTAAAGAAGAAAGTTATCAATATGTGAATGCGATTAATCAAAAATTTGTAGATATTATTAGAAATTCCGGTGGTAATAATCCCGAACGCCATCTTTTGATTTCTGGCTATAACACTGGTATTGATACTACTTGTGATGCATTATTTAAAATGCCAAATGACCCTGCTAGTCGCTGTGCCGTTTCTGTGCATTATTATAGCCCAGCTACATTTGCAATTTTAGAAGAAGATGCTGATTGGGGAAAAGCTTCATCTACATGGGGGACAGAACAAGAATATGCAGATTTAAATTCACAAATGGATTTGCTAAAAACAACTTTTGTTGATAATGGCATACCTGTGATTATTGGCGAATACGGTTGCCCAAAAAAGAACAAAGAAGAAGAATCTGTTAGACGTTTCTTAACTAGCGTTTGTGAATGTGCTTTGTCAAGAGGTGGCATTTGCCCTGTTCTGTGGGACGTAACTGACTTGCATTATGACAGAACAAATTATACTATGATTGATGAACAGTTACATAGTCAATTTCTTGCATTAAAGGATAAATATGTTGTAAAAACACCTGATATTGAACAGCCTACAGAGACTACAGAAACTACAAATGATGTAAATCAGTTTATCATTGGTGATGTAAATGCAGACAGTGAATTTTCCATGCTTGATATTGTTATGATGCAAAAATGGTTATCAGGCAAAGGAAATTTAAAAAATTGGAAAGCAGGCGATTTAGATAATAATGGCTTAATTAATATTTATGATTTTTGCTTGATGAAAAATCTTCTGCTTAGACAAAATATTGACACTATGTGATTTTAATAATTAAATTTCCCTTGTGATAAAAATCAAGGGATTTTTTTTATAATATTATATTTCTATTGACAAAATCCAAAAAATATGATAAAATTATAAATATAGTTAATTTTGGAAGGAGCATTTGATTATGAATGTAAAACGTTTGGGAGCATTGCTGTTATCTGCAACAGTTGCAATGCCAATTTTACCACAAATGATTGCTGTAGCAGAAGATAGTTCTTATGCTATGAATGTCACTGTGGATTTATCTGGAGAACATAAGGAAATCAGCCCGTATATTTACGGCGTAAATATCTACGGCAATGAAAATCGTTTAAAAGACTTGCGTATTAATGCTGTTCGTCAGGGCGGAAATCGTATGACAGCGTATAACTGGGAAAATAATGCCTCTAATGCTGGTTCAGACTGGAAACATAGTTCTGATGATAATTTAACAAAATCAAATGAACCAGCTGCTGTCGTGCAGGAACTTTCAGAACAATGTGAAAAAAATGATGTTGCTTATAAATTTACGACTTTACAACTTGCTGGATATGTTGCGGCTGATAAAAATGGTCCTGTTTCTGAAGCAGAATCAGCTCCGTCAGACCGTTGGAACAAAGTTGTTTTTACAAAAAACAGTGCATTTTCTGATACACCTGATTTAACTGACGGCGTTGTTTACATGGACGAATATGTAAATTATATTGTCAAAACACTTGGTGATTCTAAAACAGCAACAGGTATGCAAGGCTATAGCCTTGATAATGAACCTGCTTTATGGTCTAATACACATAGCCGTATGCATGCAGACCCTGTAACAGTTAGTGAACTTTCTGAAAAATCTATCGAAGTTGCAAAAGCAGTAAAATCCATTGACCCGAATGCAGAAGTTTTTGGCCCTGCTCTTTATGGTTATACAGCGTATGACCATCTTGCTGATGTCGATGACTGGAATGCTGTGAAAGAATCCGGAAATTATCACTGGTATTTAGACAGCTATCTTGATGACATGAAAAAAGCAAGTGATGCATGTGGTACACGTTTACTTGATGTTGTGGATATTCATTATTATACAGAATCTGGACGTGACAGCACAGAAGATAGATTACAATCTGTTCGGACACTCTATGAAGAAGGATTTGCTGAAAATAGCTGGATTGGACAATGGTGTCAGGAAAATATTCCGATTCTGCCAACAATTCAAAAATCGATTGATACTTATTTCCCGGGTACAAAGCTTGCAATTTCTGAATATAATTTCGGTGGCAATGATTTAAGTGCAACCATTGCACAAGCAGAAGCTCTTGGTTGCTATGCAGACGCAGGTGTTTATCTTGCAACACTTTGGGACGGAAGTGATTATATTTTTTCAGGCATGAAATTATATACAAATTATGACGGAAAAGGTGGCAGTTTCGGAAATACACTTGTACCTACTAAAACAGATGATGTTTCTTTAGCATCTTCTTATTCCGCAATTAATGGCAATGATGATAGTCAAGTAACAGTTATGCTGACAAATAAGAGCTTTACACAATCTGAAAATGCGACAATTAAGCTTACTAACAGCAATGCAAATTATAAAGCTGCTGGTGTTTATGCTGTTTACGGCGATTCTGAAGAAATTAAATTAATTGATATTATTGATAATATTTCTGATAACACGGTAAATGTCACACTTCCTGCATATTCAGCAGCAATGATTGTTGTAACAGATGATGCATCTGATTTTGCAGATAAAGAAATTTATGATGAAAATAAAACACAGCAAACAGTGGTTAATTTTGATAATTTTGATAATATGCTAAATAAAGATGGCTATCTTGAAATTCCAATTGAAGACCCTGAACATTTGAAAAAAATTATTTTAACTGGTGATGTAACTTCTAGTGCAGGTTCGTCTTATGGTGGTGCAGGCTGTGCATTATGTGTCAATGTCAAAACACCAGACGGAACAGAATTTTGGTCTAGCAAAAGTTTTACTATGACGCTAGGAAATAATCAAACAGCAACAGTTAATTTTGATGGAACATTCAGCAACGAAGATGAAATTTTAGAAGCTGTGATTGCTGACGGAAAAATTGAGGTTCAAAAATGGTGGGATTATTCTGAAAAGCAGGAACTCGATATAGAAGATGTTATCTCTGTAAACTATACTAATATTCAAGTGATTTATGAAACAACAGCTTCTGTAGATACTGGAGTGATTGGGGACGTAAATGCAGACGGTGAATTTTCTTTAACAGATATTATTGCAATGCAAAAATGGTTATTAGGCAAAGGCAAATTGCCAAATTCAAAAGCTGGTGATTTAGATAATAATGGCTTGCTTAATATCTATGATTTCTGTTTGATGAAAAATCTTTTGCTTAGAAATGAAAAAAATTAAAATCAGCACATTATCAGATGGATATCATTACTTATTTTCCTGTATTGAATGCCAAAAAGAAGTAGAGTTAATTACTGGAATGGGAAGATACGGTAATCTTGGAGAATTTTATTGTCCGTATTGTTCAAAAAAGTATTATGCTACGATAGATGATCATCAAAAACCAAAGTGTTATATTTTTGAAATTGGTAAACAGCCTTCATCTATGTTAGATTCGGAAGGCAAGAAACGTGGCATTACTTTAGAACAATATGGAGACATAAAAAATTAAATATCAATACTTCACATTTTCTGTAAACTTAGATATG
>CAMWHN010000213.1 GCA_947174085.1 uncultured Ruminococcus sp. | reverse complement strand
TTAATTGATTCCTCGTCAATTTTAAGAGTAATTGGTCAAAATTGATTTGCGTGTTAAATTTGATTTTTATCTTGACAAGTCAAACAAATTATGTTATAATAATGAAAATAAAATATTTCAGGGAATGATGTTCTCCCTTGAGGATAAAAACTCTAAACCGCCTAGTAAGCTGATGACTTCTGCAATTTACGCAGTTGTTGTCAGCTTTTTTATATATTATAATATAATAAAATATTTTAAGGAGGATTTTTTATGTTATATTCACTTGGATTAATTTTTTTAATTGGGCTTTTCATGGCTTTTTTATTTGAAAAATTAAAATTGCCTAGAATTATTGGTATGTTAATTACAGGGATTATTTTAGGACAATATGTATTAAACTTGCTTGATGTATCAATTTTGAATATTTCGTCTGAATTAAGACAGATTGCATTAATTATTATTTTAATCAAAGCAGGACTTGCATTAAATTTATCTGATTTAAAAAAAGTCGGCAGACCTGCAATTATGATGGCATTTATACCCGCTTGTTTTGAAATAATAGGTTATATTATATTTGCGCCCATTTTTTTTGGCATGAATTTTACAGAATCGGCTTTGATGGGTACTGTATTAAGTGCCGTATCTCCGGCAGTTGTCGTACCAAGAATGATAAATTTAATAGAAAAAAATTACGGAACTAACAAGAGTATTCCTCAAATGATACTAGCCGGAGCTTCTTGCGATGATGTATTTGTCATTGTGTTATTTAGTACGTTTCTGACAATGGCACAAGGCGGTTCTGCAAATATGATAAATTTTATTTATATTCCTGTTTCAGTTATTTTAGGTATTTTACTTGGCATTATTGCAGGATTGCTATTATATTTTTTATTTGAAAATTTTTATCAGAAATATCATAAAATTAGAAATACTATGAAATTAATTATTATGCTTGCAGTTGCGTTTCTGCTTGTAACACTTGAATCAAAATTAAAAAATTATATTTCTATTTCTGGATTACTTGCTGTAGTTGCAATGGCATGTTGTATCAAGAAAAAATCTGAATTAATTATCTCAAATAGACTTTCGGAAAAATTTGGAAAACTCTGGATAGGCGCAGAGTTAATATTATTTGTACTGGTCGGTGCAGAAGTAAATATTTCTTATACACTCACAGCAGGAATTTCTGCTATTGGTATTATTTTAATTGCTTTAGTATTTAGAACCATAGGTGTATGCATTTGCATGACAGGAACAAATTTAAATAAAAAAGAAAAATTATTTTGTGTGATTGCGTACTTACCAAAAGCTACTGTACAAGCTGGGATTGGCTCTGTGCCATTTGCTTTAGGCTTACCATGCGGAAAAATAATATTATCTGTCGCAGTCGTTGCAATTTTAATAACAGCACCGTTGGGTGCATTGGGAATTGATAATAATTATCAAAAATTATTATCAAAATTAAACGCCATCAACTAAAATAAATCAGAACCAGACTAGAAAAATTCTGGTCTGATTTTTTTTGAAAATTTTTAAAAAAACACTTGACAAATAAAGCTATATGTGATATAGTATAGATAGATTATAATATTATATGGCATATAATATTATAGTAAATCTAAAAATTTGAGAAAGGAGCTGTTTGCATGTTCCCAATTAGTTCGGCTTTGCTAGATGCATTAGTGCTTGCACTGGTTGACAGAGAAGAAACTTATGGTTATAGAATCACACAAGAAATTCAAAATGCTGTGAAAGTTTCAGAGTCTACGCTATATCCAGTATTGCGAAGATTGCAAAAAAACGGTGCATTAGAAACATTTGACCGTGCCTATATGGGCAGAAATCGCCGTTATTATCGCATTACGGCATTAGGAAAAGCTATGCTGATTCAGTATCGAAAAGACTGGAAAGAACACAAACTACAAATTGATGAAATTTTAAGAGAGGAGAATCTGTCATGACGGTAAATGAATTTTTACAGCAATTAGAACAAAATTTAACTAGTCTAAAACCTGAAGAAAGACAAAATGCTATGGCATATTATCGGGAATATCTGCAAGAAGCCGGAGATTCTGCACAAGAGGCAATTGAAAATTTAGGCTCGCCTCAATCAGTAGCAGAAAGAATTTTGTCAGAATCAGAATTAGATGAATCTAAAAAATCACAGCCCAAATCTAATATTAGCAATATTATAGCTGGAAGTTTTATTTTGCTTGCAACATGTCCATTCTGGTTAGTTGTGTTATTTTTATGGCTCGCACTGGTATTTGTATTAGTAGTAATTGTATTAACATTTGCAACTTCGGTTTTTATCGCTCCCATACAGGGTATTATGTATATGACAAAAGGGCTTTTTGGTGATGGGATTGGAGATATCGGTGCAGGGCTATTTTGTGCTGGAATTACTATGCTTATCTGGAAGCCGTGTTTGAATCTGATGATATATACAACAAAATCTCTTTGGAAGAAAGCTGTTATCATTTGTAAGAAATTATTTGGAAAGGAGAATATCACATGAATTTAATAAACGTAAAATTTCCAAAATTATATTGGGTGATTAGTGCAATTCTGGTAATAACAGGTATTATGATGATATTTATTGGTACAATTCGTGCAAAAGCAGACAGAGAAAAGCATTTGATAAGCCAAATTGAAAGTTTTGAACATATTTCTGATTTAGATATCCATCTTACAGAGGGTGATATTTATTTGCAAAAAGGGGAAAAAGATTCTGTTTGTACAGTGGAATTTATCAATATATCTGATTCTGTAGAAGTGTATTCAGAAAATGAAAAGTTATATATTAAAGATGATAGCAGTTTCAATTTGCAATTTTTTAATTTTGGTTTTTTTGATTTTGTTACTAGTCAGATTAAAATTACACTTCCTGAGCAAGAATATCAGCAAGTAATGATAAAATTAAATATAGGGAATTGTTATATTTCTCATTTGCAATGTGATATATTTGATTTTATATTTGATGTAGGCGATTGTAAGATAGATAATTTACAAGTGCAGAATGATTGCAATATCAATTCTGGCACAGGGAGTATTCAATTACAAGATAGTCATGCAGGGAAAACAAATCTAAAATGTGATATTGGAGATTGTAATTTAGAAAATTTTGAAACAGAATATTTAGAAATTCAATCTGGTACAGGTGAAGTAAGATTAAAGCAAATTACAACACAGAATTATTTTAGTGTAGATTCTTCGATTGGTGATGTATATGCAGAAAATTTAACTTGCTCTGGTAATACCAGACTAGAAGTGAATACTGGTGATTGCAATATTCAAAATTCTAATTTTTCAGGAGATGTCACTGGAAGTTTTAATATTGGAGATGTTGAATTTAATCATATTAAATTAGAAGGCAATTTAGATTTAACAGGCGATACAGGCGATATTACAGTACAGATTATTGACAATCCTGATAATTATGGGTTGAATTGTGAAACAGGTGTTGGAGATATTTATCTGAACCATGTCAAGACAAAGCAATTAGCCACAAGCCAAAATGCCAAATATCAAATTGCAATTCAAAATGATCTTGGCGATATTGAAGTAAATTTTTCAGAATAAAGTAAACCGACTTGAAAAAAACCGGAGTGTTCAGCTCCGGTTTTTTTAGTAATTTATTTGCAAAATTTATTTATCACACCACAGGCAATTTTATTTCCTGAATTTCCTGACGGTTGCGTGTGGAAATCATCAGGGCTATCATGAATTATCACTGTTTTTCCAATAATTTCATTCACACAAAAACGATTTGTTAAAAATATAGATAAAGCTTTTCCCTCGTTTCCAAACAAAGGCGGAAAATCTCCAGCATGATATGGGTGCTTACAATTATCAGGGTTATCATGTGTCATTACATTTGCAAATGGGTCTTTTTCATTTCCGGTACAAGACGTTCCACTATGAATATGAAATCCAAATATCATGTCATCACATGTTGCATTTTCTTTTGGCAAATTGTTAATTTCTGCATAGACAATGACTCCATTGCATATCTGATAAAATTTCACAATTCCGCATATATCAGAATATTTTTCACTGCCTTTTATCATAGCAATTGCTTGTGGCTGATTTTGAAGCAAACAAACGATTGGCAATTGATGCTTGTAATAAAATTTTCTGTTCATAAGTAATTCTCCTCTCAAATATACTATATGCCAATATGTTCTATTACTGTCTCTTATACATCTCTCCGAGCCCACGAGACATCTCAGGATCTCGTATGCCGTCTTCTGCTTGAAAA
>CAMWHN010000212.1 GCA_947174085.1 uncultured Ruminococcus sp. | reverse complement strand
CACTGGCGATTTTGGTGCAGAATTAGCATGATAATTTTGTTGTGGTAGAGTTTGTTGCACTGGTGGTTGTGGTGTAGGATTCGCATGATAATTTTGTTGTGGCAGAGTTTGTCTCACTGGCGATTTTGGTGCAGAATTAGCATGATAATTTTGTTGTGGTAGAGTTTGTCGCACTGGCGGTTGTGGTGCAGAATTAGCATGATAATTTTGTTGTGGTAGAGTTTGTCGCACTGGCGGTTTTGCCGTAGGATTCGCATAATAATTCTGTTGTGATGATTGAGATAGATTCGGCATGAAATCTTGATTTGTTGCATGTTGTAAACGAATACTTGATTTAATATTGCCTTGCTGTTGTGCCAAAGTCTGACTATTCAGTATACCTGTTGTACGCATTGGAACATTAAAATTCATGAAATCCTCCTTTTATTTTTATATTTAAAATCAATTCACTAGTCGTAATCATCGCCAATACCTGAAATCACCAAATGCTCTTTATCTGCATGTACTTCAAAAAGACGCCAACATTCTTCATTAGTAGAACAATTTATAAAAACTTCTAGTCTATCATCATTACTAAATATAATTTTTAAGTCGCCTTGCATATTCAAACTAACATTTTTTACAAATATATCTGGATTATTAGTAAGCCATTTCTGAATTTCTATATCATAACGATTTTTACCCTTTCTATCCCAATGCGTACTTGCTAGAGGGTTTCCGTTTTTGCCTAAATAAATATCATAGGACGTAACAATAATTTCTCCAGTGTTTGAAATCATTCTAAACGGACATTGTATATGCAACGCATATTTTCCAAAACTGAAATCACCCATACCAGCTTCTCTACAAATTGAGCGTACAGGCTGATTAATTAAATCATTGATAAAATGATTCGCTTTTTTACTAATCATAATTAATATTCCTCATGTGTTTGTAAATACCAACGCAACCACGCAAATGTAAAATCTTCGCCCTTTAAAGCAAGCATTTTTAGCAAAATTTCTAAAAATTTCGCTGTTTCAGGGTGAATTTTACGTTTTGGCTTGCCTTTTAGAAAATAACGCAAAGGGTCTGAATTTTTATAATGTTTACCATTATAAATTTTGCTTGCGGCAACTCTATCACAGAACATTTCTGCAACATACCGCAATGGCATTTTGACAGGCTCAAGCTGTCTGGTTGTTGCAGAATAATCCGTCCAATATTCAAAATGATGTTTATTTCTGCCTTTATGGTGCATCCAAGCAACAGAATAACCATTTTCAAAACGTTCTTGTTCATTTGGACTGCGATTGCCCTGATAATATTTCACACCTGCAATAAATTCTGTGAGAGAATATTTTGACAAGTCATGCTGTAACCCCTGCCAGAAAATGCCTGCTTTTTGACAATTTTTAATGACTTCGTGTCTATGTCTAGTAATTGTTTGAAAATGTCCCCGAAAATTTTCAAATTTCATAAAAATTCCCCCTTATGTTTATTAATGATATTCAGTACACTTTTATGAAAGAATCAATTTGTTTTTCTGTAACAGACTTTATGTCATTAAAATCATTAAAATAATGATTCGCATATAATTTTAAAACTGTAGAAATAATCGTCTTTTTGTCTGTATTTGTAACAAGAACAAGATTATTATCAACTGGATAAAATCCATAATCTCTTATTTCTATTTCAAAATCTTGTATTAATCTAATTGGTGTATAAATATTTAATTGAAATATTTTTTTATCAATCACTGCATAAACATCATTTCGATAACCTTTGTTAATTGCTTCAAATTCTGATAATTCGTCATCAAGTGAAAAATAAATAGTTATCAAATTTTAAAACCTCCTTTGTACATAACATTCAGCTCCTAGAACTGTAATAATATTATAATATATTATAAAAATAGGAGCTGAATACTAAAGATTTAATAAAATTAATTTGATGCTCTTTCCACAGTAAGAACACCCTTGACTTTTCTAATTCTATCAAAAATAGCTGTCAATTGTGTTTTATTCACAATCATTAGGCAAATATCGACAATGGCATTACCATTTTTTAGATTTCTTGACGACGAATGTACAATTGGGATTCTTGCTTCTGTGAGAATCGCTGTAATATCATACATTAAACCGATACGGTCAAGCGCAATAATTTCAATGCTAGTTTGCATAGCAGTTTCTTGATTATCTGTCCATTGCACGTCTAGCCAACGCTCTAATTCTTCAGGGTTATTTCTTCCGAGCATAGCCTTATAATTCACGCAGGAAGTCGTATGAACAGAAATACCATGTCCACCTCTTGTGATAAAGCCAACAATATCGTCCCCCGGTAATGGATTACAGCATTGTGAAAATTTATACACACAATCTTGAATTTCGTCCAGAACAATTCTGCTTTTTTTATTATGTTTAGAAACAGGCTGAATAATTGGCAACTTTTCTTTTGTTTTATTCTCTTGACAGTAAAGCTTATAATATAAATCTTTCCAACGGGGCATAAATTTCTGAATATTAATGCCCCCATAACCGATAGACGCATAAAAATCATTTAGTGTATTACAATTATGCCGTTTCATGTCATCTTCTAAGAATTTTTCATAATCTTCTTCAGGAATCCGAATGCGACAGCGTTGGAATGCTTTTTCAAGCATAGTATGCCCAGTTTCAATATTTTCTTCTCTGCGTTCTTTTTTGAACCAAGAACGAATTTTAGATTTTGCCTCTGTTGTTTTAGCAATATCAAGCCAAGCTCTGTTAGGACCTTTTCCAGCGGCTTTACTTGTCATAATTTCGCAAATCTGACCTGTTTGTAATTTATAATCTAATGACACAATACGACTGTTTACTTTTGCACTCATCATGCCGTGACCGACTTGTGTATGAATTTTATATGCAAAATCAATTGGTGTTGCTCCAACAGGTAAAGAAATAGTATCACCCTGTGGTGTCATGACAACAATAACATTCTCCGGCGCAAGTTCATCTTTGATATTTTTTACAATTTCTTCTACATCATCAGAAGTCTGTTGTGCTTCTAAAATTTCACGCACCCATGTCAGATAATCTTCCATTTTATCTTTGCCGTGAATACCTTCTTTATATTTCCAGTGTGCCGCAATGCCATATTCAGCTGTTTTGTGCATATCCCATGTGCGAATCTGCACTTCAAACGGAATCCCCTCGCGACCAATAACTGTTGTATGCAAAGATTTATAATTATTTCTCTTAGGAGATTGAATATAATCTTTAAATCTATTCGGAATCGGTCTGAACATGTCATGAATAATGCCTAATACAGCATAACATTCTGGTACAGTAGAAACAATCACACGAACAGCATATTTATCATAGACATCATTGAAATCTTTATGATTAATAAATACTTTTTTATATAAGCCATATAAGCTTTTTACTCGTCCGCTAATTTGTGGCTCTCTCGCAAAAGTAATAATTTTTTCTGATTGCAATTGCTGTAATTTTTTTCCAATCCGTTTTTTTATCAAAGTAATAAAATCTTCTCGTTCTTGCTTATTAATTTCCAGTAATTTCTCAATTTCCGCATAAGAATAAGGGTCTAAGTAATAAAAAGACAAATCTTCCAATTCTTCATGCAGTGTTTCAATACCAAGACGACCAGCAATTGGTGCATAAATATTCATAGTTTCATAAGCCGTATTACGCTGTTTATGCGGAGGTCTATAGCACAATGTGCGCATATTATGCAGTCTGTCACTTAGCTTGATAATCATAACACGAATATCCTGCTCCATAGCAATCAGAATTTTGCAAATATCTTTTGCTTGCTGTTGGTCACGATTAAAAATTGGAATTTTTTTCAGTTTTGTCACACCGTCTACTAAATCCGCAACATCTCTGCCAAATAATTTCCGAATCTGTTCATAAGTTGCCGGCGTATCTTCCACAACATCATGTAATAATGCTGCACATACAGTATCCGTGTCCATACCTAAATCTAGCAAAATATCAGCAACGGCAAGCGGGTGAATAATATACGGCTGTCCAGAGGAACGGAACTGTCCCTCATGTGCTTTTTTAGCGAAATCATAAGCAGATTTAATTTTATTGAAATCATACTGTTTTTCGCCGTTTAAAATCTTCTGCATTAGCATATCAAACGTAACAATTCTGTCCTCTTTCATAAACAAAACCTCCTTAGAGTACTAGCAGATAGTCTTACTACTAATTGCAATTTTTTCAGATTTGTAAAAAATTGCGAATATTTATTTTTTCTAAGAGCATTCT
>CAMWHN010000211.1 GCA_947174085.1 uncultured Ruminococcus sp. | reverse complement strand
GTCGAAAACCTGCGAGAATACGGATGAAGCTACCTACAACAACTGGTACAAATCCGTGTATATTCCGACGTTTACGACCACTAAAACAACTACTAAAACAGCTTCTTAAGGGGGTACGGCTATGGCTATCAAGAAAAATATTACCGTTGACGGCATTGAAGTTCCGTTCAAGGCGAGCGCTACTGTGCCTCGCCTTTATCGTCTGAAATTTCACAGGGACATATACAAGGACTTCGCCGCACTGCAGACAAACGTCAAAGAGGGTGACGAGGAAAATTCTACGCTTGACATAGAAAGCCTTGAAGTCTTTGAAAATATCGCCTTTATTATGGCGAAACACGCTGACCCAGAAAATGTTCCCGATAATCCCGATGACTTTTTGGAGCAGTTCAACACGTTCAGTATTTATGAAATTCTTCCGCAGCTTATTGAACTGTGGGGGCTGAATACAGCTACACAAATAGAATCTAAAAAAAACATCGCCAGACTGACCGACCGATGACAACACCGCTTTTCCTGTTACGATGTGTACAGTTAGGACTGTCCCTTAGTGAGCTGGATATGCTCACTATCGGGCTTGTCAATGATATGTTCAGCGAACGTGAAAGGGACGACTATTCGGACTGGACAGAGATAGCTGGACAAGATGACTTTGACCGATTTTAGGCGTATTTTCGGTGATGTATGAACGGAGGTGAAACCGCATGGCAAACAGAATCAAGGGCATCACAGTCGAAATTGGCGGCGATACTACCAAGCTTTCCAAAGCCTTAGAGGGTGTTAATAAGAACATCAAGAACACTCAGACACAGCTTAAAGACGTTGAAAAACTGCTGAAATTAGACCCGACCAATACGGAGATTCTGTCGCAGAAACAGAAACTGCTTGCAGACACTATCGGTTCTA
Source organism: uncultured Ruminococcus sp. (assembly GCA_947174085.1). Lineage (GTDB taxonomy): Bacteria > Bacillota > Clostridia > Oscillospirales > Ruminococcaceae > UBA3855. The sequence continues at coordinate 3,368 of CAMWHN010000211.1, read as the reverse complement.
CAAAAACAAAACTGGAGACGCTAAAAACCGCCGCAGAACAGGCAAATGCAGCTCTTGCAAACGGTGACATTACGCAGGAGCAGTATGATGCACTTCAGCGTGAAATTATCGAAACAGAAAACGAGTTACAGCGTTTGCAGACGGAAGCCTCCAAGACAAATTCAACGCTTGCAAAAATCGGCGAAGCAGGACAGGTTTTTGAAAATGTCGGCGATAAAATCAGCGGTGCAGGAGAAAAACTTCTGCCTATAACCGCCGGAGTAACCGCCCTCGGAACTGTTGCCGTGAAAACAGCCTCCGATTTCGATTCCGCAATGAGCAAGGTTGCCGCCGTTTCCGGTGCGACCGGAGAGGAATTGCAGGCACTCCGTGACAAGGCTCGTGAAATGGGCAGTAAGACCAAATTTTCAGCAAGTGAAGCCGCAGAAGCGATGAACTACATGAGCATGGCGGGCTGGAAATCAGGCGATATGCTGTTGGGAATTGAGGGGATTATGAACCTCGCAGCTGCTTCTGGTGAAGACCTCGCAACCACCTCAGATATTGTAACAGATGCCCTGACCGCTTTTGGTTTGACCGCCAATGACAGCGGTCATTTTGCTGATGTTCTGGCGGCAGCAAGTTCTAATGCAAATACCAACGTTTCTATGCTCGGTGAATCATTCAAATACTGTGCGCCGATTGCCGGAGCGTTGGGATTTTCCTGCGAAGATACAGCCGAAGCACTGGGACTTATGGCTAATGCAGGCATCAAATCAACTCAGTCAGGAACGTCCATGCGTTCAATCATGACAGCACTTTCGGGAGATGTAAAATTCTGTTCTGACACTTTCGGAGAAATGGAGATTGCAACCACCAATTCTGACGGCTCAATGCGTGAATTATCCGATATATTGGCGGATTGCCGTGTAGCTTTCGATCAGATGTCGGAGTCTGAAAAAGCGAGTGCCGCACAAAGTCTTGTGGGAAAGAACGCAATGTCAGGATTCCTTGCTTTGATGAACGCCGCACCATCCGACATTGAAAAGCTGTCAGGAGCAATTGAAAACTGTGATGGCACTTCTCTTGCAATGGCGGAAACCATGCAGGGTAATCTCGGCGGTCAGCTGACTATTCTGAAATCTCAGCTTGAGGAACTCGCTATCTCTTTTGGCGAAATCCTAATGCCTGCGATTCGTGCTATTGTGAGCAAAATTCAGGCTCTTGTTGACAAGCTGAATCAAATGGATCCTGCAACAAAAGAAACGATTATCAAAATTGCTTTAGTGGCGGCGGCGTTAGGACCTTTGCTGATTGGGGTTGGTAAGACGATTTCAACAGTGGGAACACTGATGCAGTTTGTTTCCAAAATTCCAACGATGATTGCAGGTGCGAAAACTGCTTTTGCTACGCTAAGCGGCGCGATTGGCGGTATTTCTGCACCTGTGGTCGCAGTTGTTGCAGCGATTGGGGTGCTTGTGGCTGCTTTCGTGCACCTCTGGAATACCAACGAGGACTTCCGAAATAAAATCACTGAGATCTGGGAAAAAATCAAGTCAATTTTTGAAAATCTCACTTCCGGCATTGTTGACAGACTGAATGCTCTCGGCTTTAATTTTGAGGATTTCGGCGATTTAGTGAAGTCGATATGGCAGGGCTTATGTGATATTCTCGCTCCGTGGTTCAAGGGTGTTTTCACCTATATTGCGGAAACTTTCGATGTTATTGTTGATGTGATCCTTGGCATACTGGATATTTTTATCGGACTTTTCACAGGCGACTGGGAACAAATGTGGAATGGTATCAAGGGCATTTTTGTTGGAATATGGGACTATATCAAAAACTGCTTTAAAAATATTGTCAACACGCTGAAAGGTATCGCTGATGTATTTTTCGGCTGGTTCGGTACTTCGTGGAGCGAAATTTGGACTTCTATCAAGGACTTTTTCATGAATATCTGGAACAATATTTCTGCCTTTGTTTCGGAAATTTTCACATCAATCAGCAATTTCTTCACGACTATCTGGACTGGTATCCGTGATTTCTTTGTGGGTATATGGAATGCGATTCATACCTATATTTCGGAGAAAATCACGGCGATTCAGACAGTAATCACGACTATCTGGAACGCTATTTCAACAGCGATTTCAACCGTTTTAAATACGATTTATAGCGTTATTTCAACAGTCTGGAATACCATTTATGAGTTTATTTCTCCGCTTTTAGAGGCATTTAAATACCTTTTCGAGACCATTTTTCAAGCAATTCACATTATTATCAGCAACGTCATGGACTGGATCTCTGAAAAAATTCAGGCTGTCTGGAACTCTATTGTTGAATTTATTACGCCGATTCTTGAAAGTATAAAATCGTTCTTTGAAATGATATGGAATGCCATTTCTACGGCGATTTCAACGGTCATGAATACTATTCACAGCGTTATCACGACCGTGTGGAATGCGATTTCAGGCTTTATTTCTGGGATTCTAAACTCGATATGGTCAGCTATTTCTTCTGTTTGGAACACTATCAGCGGTACGGTTTCAAGCGTTCTGAACGTCATTTCTACAACTGTTTCAAATATATGGAATGCTATCAAGACAACAATAACAAATGTGATGAATGCAATCAAAACCACCATTTCAAACATCTGGAACAGCATAAAATCAGCAGTTTCGAGCATTATTACCGGCATTAAGGATACGATCGTGAACGGCTTTACAGCAACTCCACTATAGACAAAGTAGAAAAAATATGATACAATAGATAATAGAGGTGATAAAAATGATACCAGTAGAGGTAAGAAAAATAATAGTAGAAAGCAGAATAAAAGGAATATCAGCAGAGGAAATCAAGAAAGTGACAGGAGTAAGTATCTCAGCAATAAACAGTATAGTAAGAAATTACAAGAAAAGAGGAACACTGGAAGGAAACTATCCAGGAAGGCAGCCGACAATTACAAAAGAGCAAAGAAAGGCAATGATAAAACTTGTAAAGGACAGACCTGATATTACAATCAATGAAATAATAGAAGAATTGAATCTTCCGATAAAAAAATCAAGGGTAAGTAAAATCTTGCTCGAAGAAAAAATGTATTTAAAAAAAAGTAGATTCATGCAGCGGAGCGCAGAAAAGTAAAAAAGCAGCGTAAAAAATGGAAGAAAAAGCAGAGAACAATGAAAAAAAGAAAGATTATCTTTCTTGACGAATGCGGAATCAATACCAATATGACAAGATATTATGGACGGGCAAAGGGAAAGAAACGTGTATATGACTATGTTCCGGCAAAAAGAATAAAGCGTACAACTCTGCTGTCATCCGTTAGGCTTGACGGAATGATTTTGTCAATAATACTTGACACATTTTTTTCAAGTTTTTTCAAATCAAGC
>CAMWHN010000210.1 GCA_947174085.1 uncultured Ruminococcus sp. | reverse complement strand
TTTGATTCCCTGGATAGTGCTATCTCTTTTGCTTTTCAAGTTTGTTGACTATATCATAACAAAAAATTCCCCGATATTCAAAGCTCACAGAAGTTGGGGAGATACTTATGAGTTTCTGTGCTATTGCAGACTGTATACAGCTAAAAGTAAAATTCATGAGATAAAAATCCATGATTATTTCTTTTAATCTTGTTAAATATCTTGATTATGTGCTTTCGCTATAATAAGTTACAGAATAGTTACAACTATTGTTGGATTTGGTAAGGAAAAATCTTCATACATATGGTCTGGAAATTATACTGAAATAGATTGCATTTTTTTTTAAATTATGTTATAATAAATTTAGAAAAAATTTTAATACTAGGAGCTGAAAATTTATTATGAAAAATACATTTGGACAGAATGTTTCTGTCACAATTTATGGCGAGAGTCATGGAACAGCAATTGGTGTGATACTAGATGGACTTGCTTCTGGAATACCAGTAGATGAAAATTTTATACAACATCAATTAACATTGCGCAGACCATCTGGAAGTATTTCAACAGCAAGACAAGAACCCGACCCATTTCAAATTTTAAGCGGTGTTTATGAAAATAAAACCACTGGCACACCGATTTGCATTATGATTCCCAATACACAAACTAGAAGCAAAGATTATTCTGCAACCAGAGCATTGGCTCGACCAGGACATGCAGATTATACAGCGTATTGTAAATATCATGGTTTTGAAGATTTTCGGGGGGGAGGACATTTCAGCGGACGTATCACAGCTGGACTTGTTGCCGGTGGTGCAATTGCAATTTCTGCGCTAAAAGCAAAAAATATTTTCATTGGTACACATATTAAAAGCTGTGGTGGTGTGAAAGACCGTGATTTTGCAGAATTAAATTCTGATATTCAAGCATTAAATCAAAAAACATTTGCCGTGTTAGATACAACACAAGCCGAAATTATGCAGGAAAAAATTGCAGAAACGGCTCAAAAAGGCGATAGCATTGGTGGTGTATTAGAAACAGCTATTATTAATATGCCTGCCGGTGTTGGTGAACCTTGGTTTGATACCATAGAAGGTGTTCTTGCACATGCATTGTTTAGCATTCCGGCTATTAAAGGCGTACAATTTGGTGATGCCTTTGATATGGTTGATAATTACGGCAGTCAATATAATGATATATTTAGAATGCAAGATAATCATGTTATCACAGAAACAAATCATAATGCCGGTATTAATGGAGGTATCACAAATGGCATGCCGATTTTATTCCGTTGTGCTGTGAAACCTACACCATCTATTTATCAAGCACAGAAAACAATTAATTTTTTTGAAAATCAAAATGCCGATTTGCAAATTAAAGGCAGACATGACCCGGCTATTATTCACAGAGCAAGAATTGTTGTAGATAGTATCACAGCATTAGTATTATGTGATATTCTTTCTGGAAGATACGGTACAGATTGGCTTGCACAAGTTTAATAAAAAAATAAAGGTGATTGGATATGAAAGATAATCTGTCAGCATATAACGCAAATGATTATGATAATCATATTAATTCTGTTTTGCCCTATTATCAGGAATTTCATACACAAATTATTGATTTGATACGGGCATTAAATAATAATAATAATAATAATATACAATGGCTTGATACCGGTTGCGGTACAGGGACTCTTGCTGAAAAAATAATGAAAAACTTTTCCAATATAAATCTAACTTTATGTGACCCCTCTGAAAAAATGCTTGCTATCACAAAGCAAAAACTTAATAAATATAATAATATAAAATTTGTAAATGTTTCTACACAGGACATGCAATTTGAAAATGAATTTGATGTTATTACAGCGGTTCAGTCACATCATTATCTTACAATGGAAAATAGAACAAAAGCAACGCAAAACTGTTATCATGCACTAAAAGAAAATGGGATTTATATTACTTTTGAGAATATCAAATTATCATCAGACACAAGCGATAAAATTGCACAAAAACGATATGAAAATTTTCTGAAATCAAATAAAAAAACAGAAAATGAAATAATATCACACTTAGCCCGTAGGAATAGTGAATTTTTTCCAATTACAATAGAACAGCATATTAATTTATTAAAAAATTGTGGTTTTAAAACAGTGGATATTCTTTGGGCATCGTATTGGCAAGCTGGTTTTTTTGTTTTAAAATAACATGCAAATCAATAAGGACATAAAATAAAATTGGAGCTTTAAAATAGCAATAATAAAAATAAAGTATTCATATTATGGTAATGAAGAATTTGTATTCTAGGAAGAAAATTCAGTATTTCAACATTATCATGAATTATGAATTTTAGGTGGTGATGACAATGCATTATATTCGTAAAGCAAAACTAGAAGATGCTTCCAGACTTGCGGAAATTGAAATTTTTAATTATAGATTAAATTTTTATCCGATATTTAAAAACGACTTATATTATTTTGGCGAGCTTCAAGTTGCGACAGAAATAAAAACATATGATTGTAATTCTGATATGCTTACAAATATCTATGTCTATGATGATGGCGTAGTAAAAGGATTTATTAAAATTAATGACAGAGAAATAAAAAAATTGTTTGTAGAACCTGCTTTGCAGAATCAAACAATAGACTCTGTCTTGCTGGAATATGCAATACAAAATCATAATGTGGAATTTCTGTGGGCATTAGAAAAAAATAAAAAAGCAATTTGTTTCTATGAAAAACATGGATTTCATAAGACAAATAATAAAAAACTAGAAGAAGACACAACAGAATTTCTGATTCGATTAGAACGTTAAAAGGAGATAATTTTTATGTATAAGCGTATATTAGTTTTATTTTTATGTTTTTGTGTAGGAATATTATTAACTGGTTGTTATGAATTATATACAGTTCCAGAATCTGAACAAAGTATTTCTATTGCTACAGAGACACAAACAGAACAAGAAAATATTACAGAAATAAAATTAGAAACGGAAACGGAAATAGAAACAGAATCTACTACAGAGCTAGAAACAGAATTAGAAACTACAGAACCGGAAACACAAGTGTTTGAAATTCCAGAAGATGAAATACTGCCAAATTCTGTTGAAAAAGATGGTTCTTATACTAGTCCTGAAGATGTTGCAGAATATATTCATACATTTGGGACATTGCCTAATAATTTTATTACAAAAAAACAAGCAAAAGCTTTGGGTTGGGACAGCTCCAAAGGAAATCTTTGGGACGTTGCGCCTGATAAAAGCATTGGTGGGGATTATTTCGGAAATTATGAAAGTTTACTCCCAGACGGTAATTATCATGAATGTGATGTGAATTATACAGGAGGCTATCGAGGAGCTGAACGCATTATTTATAGTGATAATGGCAGTATTTATTATACAAACGACCATTATCAATCATTTACACAGCTTTATTAAAACAACTAAAAATAATCAAGAAAGGGATTTTTAAATTATGACACATTGTTATGAGCTTGACGGCTCACAAATGCAGAATTTAGAACAAGCGCATATTTATTTAAAAATGCATTTGTACTTACCAGATTATTATGGCATGAATTTAGATGCTTTATTTGATTGTCTGACAGAATTACATACAGAAACAATTATCTGGTTAAATGCGCCTGATAAAATCCATAAAAAAATTTTAAATATTCTGGAAAAATCAGCGTGTGAAAATCCATTTTTAACAGTAATTCCTGCAAATTAATTTCAGTTAAATTATAAGTCCAGTAAATTTTATTTGCTGGACTTACTATTATTTTATTATTGTTTATTAATTTAAATAACCAGAATAAAAACTTTTCGTTTACAAACCATGAAAAATATGCTATAATAAATATCTAACGTTAAACAGAACAGAAAGGATTTTCTTTATGAAGCATATAATTATGATTCAAAAAAACGATGCAGGGCAAAGACTTGATAAATTTTTAGAAAAACTCATGCCCAGTATGCCCAAGAATATGCTTTACAAGCTGATTCGTAAAAAAGATATTCGTTATAATCAAAAGCGTTGTCAAGGTAATGAAATATTACAAATTAATGATAGTATTACTATCTATGCAAAAGATGAATTTCTTGCACCAAAAATTAAAAAAATTTCCAAAATAATTAAGGAAAAACTAGGGTCCAGATCCAGGCAGTCTGCGTCTACAGTCATTCAAAATCTGTTATATCCTGTCTTACTCACCGTTCCATTGCTATGAAGACATCACGGCCAAGGCAACTCCTAAGAGAAAGCATTTAAACTGGGGCTGGCTTACAGTTAAAGCTTAGCAACGTAGCGGAG
>CAMWHN010000209.1 GCA_947174085.1 uncultured Ruminococcus sp. | reverse complement strand
GTGCATTTGAGCCTTGATGATATAAAATATAATCCGGCTCAATCCCTACCATAAGCCATTGTTCAGACTTGCCGGAAAGGGCAGTAATGGCTTTGCCAAAACCGGATTTAATCACTTCTTGCTGTGCAGTAGACACAGGCTGATTTGTTTTTAAATTAATAAACGGCATAAAAATTTCTCCTTTTTTAAAAAAATAAAATATATTAAATAATTAAAAATTATTTAATTTTATGAATAGCGTGATTTTTTTTTACAATTTTTTCAAGTGTTCTGTCTGTGGCATTGCAGAGCTGTTTCACAGTGGATTCTGGAAATGTTGTCAAAAATATAAATGCATGGTCTTTAGCTTCCTGAGAGGGCAGGCGCAGAATTTGCCTGAAAAATGCATAAATCAAATCATAATTAGCATTAATTTTTTCTGCAATTTCCTTGCCTTTTGGCGTTAAAACAACAGAATCGCAATAGTCAGGCTGAATTAATTCCATACGCACCATGCATTTTATCATTTTGCTGACACTGGGTCTGGTTACGTTTAAATCTCTTGCAATATCGACGCAACGGATTCTAGCATTAGGGTCAGTATGCGCTAAACGATAAATACAAAACAAATAACGGCATTGCCCTGTACATAACTTCATGATAATTACGTCCTTTCTGAAAATTTGATTTACACTAACAATAACACAAATTTTTGTAAAAGTCAAGCATTTTCAAAAAAGTTAGACTGACATACAGGTTTTTTTCATGAAAACATTGATTTTTAAAAGCGAATCTGCTATAATGTAATAAGTGTATCATAAGATAATTATATTAGGAGGATAATTATGACAAAAATAGAACATTTTTTTGAAACGCTGAAAACAAAGAAAATAGCTTTTATTGGCACAGGTGTCAGCCATACGGAATTAATTAAAAAATTCTGTGAAAAACAAATTGCAGTGACAGTCTGTGACAAAAGAAGTGCAGATAAATTTCAGCAAGTCTATGATGAATTAAAAGCTTTGGGTGTAAAATTTATTCTGGGAGAAAATTATTTAGATAACTTAACAGATTTTGATGTAATTTTCAGAACCCCCGGTATGTATTTTAACAATTCAGCTTTGATAAAAGCAAGAGAAGCGGGCGTTATTATCACATCAGAAATGGAAGTCTTTTTTGATTTATGTCCGTGTAAAATTTATGCGGTTACTGGTTCAGATGGCAAATCTACTTCTACAACGTTACTGGCAGAAATATTATCAGCTTCTGGTAAAACAGTTCACAAAGGCGGAAATATTGGCAAAGCATTATTGCCTATTATCGAAGAAATACAAGAAAATGATATCGCTGTAGTAGAATTATCAAGTTTTCAGTTAATTTCTATGCGGAAATCTCCGGATATTGCGTTAATTACAAATATTACGCCGAATCATCTGGACGTACACGGCACAATGCAGGAATATACAGAATCTAAAATTAATTTAATTGCACATCAGAATGCATTTTCCAGAACGGTGTTAAATTTAGATAATGAGGGTACAAAAGCATTAGCAAATTTAGTCAGAGGCAAATTAAACTGGTTCACAAGACGAGAGATTCCAGAGCGAGGAGCATTTTTGCGGGAAGACGGCATGTTATGCTATATTGAAAATAAGCAAATTACACCTGTTGTGCATAAAAATGATATTCGTATACCGGGAATGCATAATGTAGAAAATTTCTTAGGTGTCATTGCGAGCCTATGGGGTGAAGTAGAAATTTCTGCAATTGTAGAAGTCGCAAAAAATTTCGGCGGTGTAGAGCATAGAATAGAATTTGTTCGGGAAGTTAATGAAGTAAAATATTATAATGACAGTATTGCAACTAGTCCGACAAGAGTATTAGCAGGCTTAAGAAGTTTTGACCAGAAAATTATTGTATTAGCAGGTGGATATGATAAAAAAATCCCATTTGAGCCAATGGCAGAAACGGTTTGCGACAGAGTAAAATTATTAATTCTCATGGGTGTAACGGCGAATAAAATTGAAACAGCTGTGAAATCTGCAAAAAATTATAATCCAGAAAATATTAGAATTTTACATGTAAATTCTATGGAAGAAGCTGTTGCAACTGCGTACAAAGAAGCAAAATCAGGTGATATTGTGACACTTTCACCAGCATGTGCAAGTTTTGACTGGTATCCGAATTTTGAAGTCAGAGGTCAGCATTTTAAAAGATTAGTAAGGGAGCTTTGAGAATGAACAAAAAAACATTAAAAAAATTATTAACAAAGCTTTGTAAAGCCAATGGCATTTCCGGTGATGAATCGGAAATTGCCGAGCTTACATGCAGAAAATTACAAAAATATTGCCCTGACGCAAGAATTGAAAATGGAAATGTCATTGGAACATTAGGCAATCAAAATCCAAATGCATGGCATGTGTTATTAGATGCGCATTTAGACCAAATCGGCTTAATTGTTACTAGTATCACAGATGATGGCTTTGTCACAGTTGGTAATATTGGCGGATTAGATAGAAGATGGTTTCCGGCACAACGTGTGATAATACACGGTAAAAAAAATATTTATGGTATTATTTGTACGTTACCGCCACACTTGACAAACGGTGAAGAAAAAGTACAGAAAATTGAACAAGTTCGCATTGATACAGGCTATTCAGCGGAAGAATTAAGAGAAATTATTTCATTAGGGGATAGTGTGACATTCTGTGGTATGACAGAAGAATTAGCCGGCGGTAGATTTACATCACCGGCTTTAGATGATAGAGCCGGAATTGCTTCTATTTTATATGCCCTTGATGAAATCTGGCAGGAAGATATTGGCTGTAAAATAACAGTTTTATTTTCTTCAAAAGAAGAAGTCAATGGCTATGGTGCAAAAGTTGGGTGTTTTGCGATTAATCCAGATATTGCATTAGCAGTAGATGTATCTTTTGCAGGTGACGGAAAATTAAGCAAAACAGGAATATCTGGTAATGGTGTTATGATAGGTTTTTCACCAGCATTATCAAAAGATTTGTCACATGAATTAGCAAATGATGCAATTGATGCAAAAATTCCTTATCAATATGAAGTCATGAATGGCAGAACAGGCACAAATGCAGATGATTTTTCTATTTGCCGTGATGGTGTGGAAACTGGTGTATTATCAATTCCGATAGATTATATGCATACGCCTGTAGAAGTCGTTGATTTGAATGATATTAAAAACACTGGAAAATTATTGGCTGAATTTTTAAGGAGGTGCTGTGAATCATGATAAATTATCTAAAAGAATTATGCGCATTATGTGGCACTTCTGGAGATGAAGATAAAATCTGTGAATATCTGAAAAATAAAATTGAAAAATTTTCAGATATTTCAGAATGCCGAACAGACGCTTTAGGAAATTTATTAGTGCATAAAAAAGGCAAAAGTCCTGCGAAACATAAAATTATGATTGGCGCACATATGGACGAAGTAGGTTTGATAATTCGTGATATTTTGCCAGATGGAAGGATTGTATTAGATACAGTCGGCGGAATTGACCCTGATGTTGTAATTGGCAGAGCAATACAAATTCCTAATGTTGGAATTGGTGTCGTTGGTTGTGAACCAGTGCATAATCTAAATGCAAAGCAACGTGAAGAAAAACCAACAAAAAAACATTTAATTGCAGATATAGGCACAAAAAAATTAGAACAGACAGTAGATTTACATGTATTATTTGGTGATTATGCATATTATATCGGCGAATGGACGGAATTAGGTGGCAATCGTGTTGCTTCTAAAGCCATTGATGATAGATTTGGCTGTGCCTGTATGCTGAAAATGCTAGAAGGTGAAATTGCATTTGACACATGGTTTTGCTTTTTTGTACAGGAAGAAATTGGACTGCGTGGCAGTAAAACAGCAACTTATGCAGTCAATCCTGATTTTGCATTAATTTTAGAAACAACGACAGCAGGAGATTTAGACGGCGTTACAGGCGCAGACGCTGTCTGTCGTTTGGGACAGGGAGCTGTTGTGCCGTTCATGGATAAAGCAACTATTTATGACAAAGAATTATATAAATTGGCATTTCAAGAGGCTGAAAATTTAAAGATTCCTTGTCAGACGAAAACTAGAATTGCAGGCGGTAATGACGCAGGGTCTGTGCATGTTTCCAGAACAGGTGTCAGAACTTTGGCAATTTCGATTCCGTGCAGGAATTTACATTCACCCTATTGTGTCGCACAGATTAGCGACATGGAACAAAGTTATTTATTAGCTGAAAAAGTGCTAGAGAGAATGCATAAATTATGATTAGACAAATAACGTGATGGTTTACACCTATACGAGCCCAAGGGCC
>CAMWHN010000208.1 GCA_947174085.1 uncultured Ruminococcus sp. | reverse complement strand
ATGTCATATTATGGCATCGTAATTTTTTTCAGAAAGGAAATATGTTATCATGAAACCAGAATTAATTCAGCGTATTAATGAACTGGCAAGAAAATCTAAAACAACTGGCTTAACTCAAGAAGAAAAAACTGAACAGGAAATACTTAGAAATCAGTATCGTCAAGAATTTAAAAATAATCTAACAAGTCAGTTAGAAAATACTTATATTATGGACGAAAACGGCAATAAACGCAAATTAGGCAAATAATAAAATTCTCCCTGTGCATCATGGGGAGAATTTTTTTATAAAATATTATTATTATTATTAAAAAGTATTGACATTTTGATAACTTTAATGTATAATAATAAATGAAAGGAGTGTAAAAATAAATTTGTATGAGATAATTTTTTACGAAGATGAAAAAGGCAATAGACCTGTACTTGATTTCATGCGTGAACTTGCTAAAGCAAATGGTAAAGATAGTAGAGTAAGACTTCGCAAAGTTCAGGACTATATAAATATTTTGGCAGAATATGGTGCAACAATGGGTGAACCATATATGAAACATCTTGATAATGAGATATGGGAAATTAGACCTTTAAGAGATAGGATATTATTTGCAGGAGTCGTGGGTGGAAAATATGTATTATTACATCAATTTATGAAAAAGACGCAGAAAACTCCACCACGTGAAATTGAACAGGCTAAGAATGAATTAGCTGATTTTAAGAAAAGGAGTGGTATTTTATGAGTATTAAACTTAATAACAAAGTTTTTACAACATGGGACGATGTAGAAAAAGAACTTTTTAGCTCAGAAGAAATTGCTGAAAGCAAATTAAGAGTAGCACTAATTGGAGAGCTTATAAAAGCTCGTAAAGAAAAAGGTCTTTCTCAAAGAGATTTAGAAATCTTAAGCGGTGTGAAACAACCTGTAATTGCAAGAATGGAAAACGGTAATACAACGCCTAATCTTAGTACAGTTTTGAAAATTTTAAAGCCTTTAGGTAAAACTTTAGCAATTGTACCAATTGAAGATTAAAAAAATTCTCCCTGTGTATCATGGGGAGAATTTTTTATGTTAGAAAATATTGCTGTTCAAATTTTTTAATCGTTTGTTTGATACCAAAATCAAGCCTAGTATCACAGAATTTTTTAATATGTTCTGGAATAGAGTTATAAAATACTTGTGCAATTCCGCCTGCAATGCAAGCCATTGTGTCAGCATCTCCACCCAAAGAAATAGCATTCCTAATAGCACTCTCATAGTCATGAGAATCTAAAAAACAGACAATTGCTGGCGGTACAGAATATTCTGCATAGCTATCAAATTGATAATTATTTCTAATATCTTGTATATGATAATTTAGATTATATTTAAATTTTTCAGAAATAAATTTTTTAATTTCAGATTTACTTGCATGATGTTTTGCAAGATATACTGCACTTGCAACAGCTTGTGCAGATTGAATGGCTTTTTTATGGTTATGCGTGTAGAAACAACTTGCTTTGGCTTGTAATAACACTTGTTCTAAACTTTCATAAGCCACTCCAATCGGAATAACTCGCATTGCACCGCCGTTGCCAAAGCTTTTTTGTTTTGAAGGATAAGCTGTTTTTTCTTTTGCCCATTCTGTGAACATAGTTCCATAACCTGCATGGGGAAATCTAAAATAATAATTTTTATACTGCACTGCATATTCTAAAGCACGGCTATTAATTTTTATTTTTTTAATAGGCGCAGGATTTAATAAAATTGCCTCACATGTTGCAGTCGTTAAAACGCTGTCATCTGTAAAACAAGAATCTTTTTGAAATATAAAATCATAATCTTTTGTGCAGTGAACTTCATAATAAGACCCGATAATATCGCCGTAAATTGCACCAAACATGCTTAATGTCCTCTTGGGATTCTGTTTAATTCATTTTTTTCTGTTTTTAAATCTGCATGTAACAAATCTATTAATATAATTACTAAAGGCAAAATTGCAAACCAAATGCCCTTACCTGTGAATACATGACAAATCATAGTAGAAGTAATACCGCCTGCGACAAAAACGGCAAGCATTGCAATATAAAAAAACATGCGTTTCATATCAGATAAATTTCTATGACGAATGCCTTTTGTAAAAAATACGCCAACTTGTCTTAGATGATTCGTACAAAAAGTCGTTGCCATAGGAACACCGTCTGCTTGCCGGAATGTATTATATTGCATAGAAGCGATAAAATTAATTGCAACTTGTGAAATTTGATAAGGTGCAGAATCTGGAATAAAGCCCAAAATAAATATAACAAGAATTTCGATCATAATTAACAGCGTATCCCAACGAATCAAATGAAAGCGTTTAATTCCATCAGCAACGGCTTCTGAAACAACTGCGCCTAAAAAATACGCTGTAATCGGAATACATAAATATTTTGCATCTGCCCAATTGCCTGAACCTAATGCCATTGCTAGTAAAACAAAATTTGCAGTTTGTGCGTTACAGAAAACACCACCTCTAACAGAGTATGTATAACCACCAAAAAAACCGCCTACAAAAGTTAAACATGCCAAAATATACCAACGTTCACATTCTAAAAATTTTTTACTCATAGTAGCCGTCCTTTTTTTGAATCTTGACATTTTACCCAGAATTTTTGTATTCACTCAAAACAATTCCAATTATGCGTGAAGCAATTACTGTCAGATTTGATTTTTCATGGAAAGTCTTGCTTTTATTGCATGAATATCAAATTGAAAATTTGTTCTCCTATTCCATATTGTGCAAGGAACATTCTCATTTCATCCTGTATTTCGGAATAGGTGATGTTATTTGCATTAAGAATCTCCTCGTCCAATGCACAAAGTTTAGTAAAAAAATAAAAGCCAATAAGCAAATCATCTTTCGTTTTGTCACTTGTTACAGATTTAAAGTCGGCTATTGCATTTCTAATATTGTTGCCATCAATTTCCAGAATAAGCTTATCGGATTTGTCCTGTTTATCTTGGTCTTGTATCATCATCGTTGCAGATGTGGCTATATCAATATTAAAAAACATTTTCATTGCCACTTCAATTATCTGCTTTATTTGTATCATAATGTAATCTTGCTCAAACATAATTTTTTGCCTCCTTTTTTGTGCTTTTTGAAATATTCACTTCTCAAAGTTTCTACTATTGTAGAACTCCGATTATCTGCTTAAAATCCTTGTCTTTTAATTGTTTGGTTTTTTCATAGTGATTCATTACTATCTTCCACTTTTATTATAATTCTTTTTATTGGACTTGTCAAGACTTTTTGTCAAATAGCAAATCAGGCATATGATTTGTCAAAAAAGGAGATTGTATTCATGTCTGATTCGTTATCTGAACTTGCAAAAAAATACCGTGACGAAATAGGAAAAATCCCCTAGAATTATGATAGCATTATTTTCTTTTTTCCCAAAATTTTTTTATCCAACCTAAAACAATTCCTACCATAAGGGAAGCAATTACTGTGCCTAAGCCAACACTGCCTAAATTATGTAATATTAACAAGCATGTCACAAGTGAGATAATAACCATAGTGACATCAAATGCGACTTTAATTTTTGAAAATTCTATATTCAGCGTATCAGAAACCGCTTGCATCACACCTTCTCCGGCAAGTGGCATAATATCTGCCGGAAGATATAAAAATATCCCAATTGCAACAAGAACGACACTGATTAAAATCATACATATTCTAATAAAAAAATTATCTGTTGTGGGAATACTTTCAGCAAGAGAATTACAAAAAGTCGTAAAATAGCCAAATATTATCCCAACAGGGAGCTGTAATAATAATTTTAATCTAAATTTTTTTCTTAAAATTAAGATTTGTATGAGAATTAATACACAGTGAAATAAAATAGTTGCTTTTCCCATTTCAATCCCCCAACAAACTGTCATTGTATAGGGAATTGAACTCACCGGAGACACACCTAAATTAGATTTTACTGAAATGGCAATGCCAATCGTCATAATAAATAATCCGACAAAATAGCATAACAAACGATTTAAAAAAGTTCTTTTCTGTTCCATGTAAACAAATCCTTTCTGCAAAATTTTCTTATTTATTCTAATAAATATTATAATACTCATGATTCTATTTGTCAAGTTGGTTAAAAAAATTAGCATAGTATTCAGAAATTAGGCATATAATTTGTAAGAACCGTCAGAAAAGGAGGGTATATACATGCCAGATTCACTATCTGAACTTGCGAAAAAATACCGTGAAGAAATGTTAAGAATGTATAGTAATAGACCAACTTCACCACCGCCACAAAAGCCATCTAATCCGCCAACACCACAAAAACCATCTAATCCGCCAACACCGC
>CAMWHN010000207.1 GCA_947174085.1 uncultured Ruminococcus sp. | reverse complement strand
GAAAAGGAACGGTTGGAAATTTACTGCCATAAGGTAAGCAATGAAATAACGGAGATTGTTCGCTTTGTTAAATCCAGACAAGGACAGCTTATGGGTATTATCGAAGGCGCACAGTATGAAATTCCTATTTCCGATGTGTTTTATATTGAAGGAGTAGACAACAAAGTATTCATTTACTGCGAAAAACAGGTATATGAAACACGTCAGAAGCTGTACGAACTGGAGGAAACTTTAAAAGAAAAGCATTTTCTGCGTGTATCAAAATCTGTGCTTTTGAATCTTATGAAGATTGAGTCGATAAAATCATCGCTGAACGGCAGATTTACGGCTGTACTTCAAATTGGAGAACAAGTTATTATTTCAAGAAAATATGTACCTGAGCTGAAAAAAGCTCTGAAAGGCGGAAATTTATGAGTCTTAAAGAAATACTTTACAGGTCGTTTATGACATATTTTATTCTTGTCACCTATATTACAGCAGGAATTATGATTCTTGGATTAGCTTTTGACCCTGATGCCAGATTCGGATATGACGCATTTGCCTCCCCGTTTATTTTTGCGGCTCTGGGAGTTATTCCAAATCTGTTCATGTACTCTTCAAAGGAGTTGTCAGACAAGCAGATAATACTGCGTAAAATCATACAGTTTGCAGTTATTGAAGCGGAAGTAGTAGGTATCTGTATCATAAGTCCAGTAATCCACACGGAAAAAGCCGAAGTCACTACAGGCGTAATTATCAGTGTGTTTGTGATATTTATACTTGCTAATTTTATCAGTATTATGAATAACTATTTTTCTGCAAAACAACTTACAAAAGAACTTATGCAGTTTCAGAAAAATATAAAGTAGTACCAGACCTGTTTAATAATAAGTAGCAACAAAAAATCAGATACTCAAAACCTGAAACTTAACAGAAATCTGTTAATGTTATTGTTGAAGGAGTGAATAGGAATAATTCGTTAGGAATATTTAAGAGCTAACTGATTTTTTAAAATTAGTTAGCTCTTTTAATTTTTATAGTTTTGTGGAGTATCATAAAAACATATAACATTAAATGATACTATCTTATTATTATCATCAGTTACGTTAATAGCATCTATAAGATATGTCCATTGATATTTATTACTTATTGTAAAACTTCCTTTATTAGGAAGGTGATGAAAGCGACATTGATTCATTTTTTCTCACTTTCAGTTTATATATAATTCTTTTTGTAGTAAAATTGATTAACATTATGCAAGTAGATAACAATAAATTCCTAATCGTAATAATTATATCATTGAAAATAATTATTTCACTCTAATAGCATAAGAATAATAATATTCTTGATTTGCATTTAGTTTAATAGCATGTGCCTTTTTTTCAATATCCAACTCTGAATCATCATAGCTTGTCGGCACAGAAGTCCATGGCTCTAAGCATACAAATTTTGCACGGTCGTCATGCATAGGTGACCAAACGGCAATGCATTCTGATTCAGGAAATTCAACTGTAACAGCATGAGAAGAATTTTTAGATTTTAAAGAAATTTTCTTTGATTTCGGATTTGCTAAAATAATCGCATCATAGTCAAATAATTCTCTTGTCATGTGCAGAATCTTTTCGTTTTGGAGTAATACAACAGGCTGATTATGAATCATGCGTGTGACAGTTTCTTCCGTTTCGTATTCAACAATATAATCTGTAAAATTTTCATTTGGTTCTAACGGACAGTTAAATGCAGGGTGACCGCCAATATAAAAATATATTGGCTTATTATCTGTATTAGTTACAATATGTTCAATTTTTACGCCATTTTCTAAGATAGTATATTTAACTTGAAATTGAAATTGATATGGATATTGTGCAAGGGTTTCTGAATTAGAATCTAATTGAAATGTAATAGAATTTTCTGTTTGTTCTAATAAATTAAATTCTAAATCTCTTGCAAAGCCATGGTTGGCTTTCATGTGATATTCTTTACCATTAGCTTGATAAGTTCTATTTTCTGGTGAACAGATAAACGGAAATAATATCGGCGCATATCTTTTCCAAGCGTCACCGCATTGCCAAAGATATTCCAGTTTATTAAACTGAATAGAATGTAATTCAGCTCCGAATGAATCGGCAGTTAATTTCAAATTGCCTTTTTTAAGCTCATATAGCATATAAATTCCTCCAGATTTTTAAAAATTAAAATATAATATAGTAACCTCTCTGTAAAAACAGAGAGGTGCTATGTTGGATAAAATTTTCTGAAATAATCGAAAATAGTTTCTTATCTCTTGGAGAACTGTGGCGCACGGCGAGCAGCTTTGAGACCATATTTCTTTCTTTCTTTCATTCTTGGGTCACGAGTCAGGAAACCTGCACTTTTAAGAGCTGGACGAAGTTCAGCATCATATTGAAGTAAAGCACGAGAAATGCCATGACGAATTGCACCAGCTTGACCAGTTACACCGCCACCGCTGACAGTGCAAACAACGTCAAATTTATCAAGAGTATCTGTTAAATTCAAAGGCTGACGAACAATTAATTTCAGTGTTTCAAGACCAAAATAATCATCAATATTTCTGCCATTGATAGTAATATTACCATTACCAGCGATTAATCTAACTCTGGAAACAGAGTGTTTTCTTCTACCTGTACCATAATGATACGCAACTTTTGGTTCGTACATTTATAAGCTCCTCCTTTGATTAAAATTCATAAACTTCAGGCTTTTGTGCAGTATGCTTATGTTCTGCACCCTTAACAGTACGCAAACGCTTTAACTGATTTGCACCCTGTGTATTATGTGGCAACATACCAGTTACAGCAATTGTCATAGCTCTTTCAGGCTGTTCAGACATTAATTTTTTATAAGAAATTTCTTTAATACCGCCAATCCAGCCAGTATGCCAATAGAATTTTTTCTGTTCGAGTTTTTTACCAGTTAAAATTGCCTTTTCACAATTGATAATAATCACATGGTCACCACAGTCAACATGGGGTGTAAAAGTAGGTTTATGCTTACCTCTTAACAAAATAGCTGCTTGTGCTGCTACACGACCTAAAGGCTTGTCTGTTGCATCTAAAATATACCATTTACGGCTAATTTCGCTAGCTTTCGGCATTGTCGTAGACATAAATATATTCCTCCAATTTTTTTAGAATAATACATATTTGTTTGCATGTTCTGCATTCAGCACGGGGATACTAAATTAACAAATATGGGTATCTACAGGCGGTTACTCTGCGATACCATACAAGTTATATTATACTTTTTTTTAAAGAATTTGTCAAGAGCTTTTCCAAAAAAATTTTATCAAAATTACATTCTAAAATATTGCTTTTTTTTCATATATTTTCTTGAAAAAAATATACAGAATTACTAAATTTCAAAAACTACTTGACAAATTGAAAAAAATATGCTATCATGTGTAAAGATGAGTTGTCATCAGTTTTAAAAATCTGGGTGTGGCGCAGTTGGTAGCGTGCTACCTTGGGGTGGTAGAGGCCGTGGGTTCAAGTCCCGTCACTCAGATTAAATTTAATTTTTTTAAAAAGAACGATTTTTCGTTCTTTTTTTATTAATTAATATCACTAATCATTTTTTTACAGTTTTTACATACATAAAAATAATCTGGTGTTGCTGTAAGATAATTTGTATGAATAATAACACCGCCTGCTTCTTCAATTTTTTTCTTTGTAATTGGTAAAAAAGTATGTTTGTTATAATATTCTTTTGGCAACCAGTATACAAAATAACCATTTGTGCCGATTAGATTACCTTGTATCATTTCTTGCTTGCAATAGGGACAAAGCATCTTTATCACCTCCCGATATGATAATAGCATATGAAATAAAATTTGTCAAGTTATAATTAAGCAACTCTTAAAAAAATCTTAAGCAGTTCTTAATTGTATGACACATGCTGACATGCTATAATAAATAATATGCAGAAACATGGAGGATTAAAAAAATGGTTCGTTTATTATCTATTATGATAGAATGTATTTCGTCAGTTATATTTGTTATTCCGGTTGTGCTGATTTGGCAATACAAAATAGCAAAACAAAAAAATTTTTATAAATTGCTTACGCTTTTAGTATTTGTATTTTATATCATTGCAGTTTTTTCTGTCACAGGTATTCCAACCGTTAGTGAATTAAACACAATAGATTTCAGTTTTAATTTTATTCCGTTGATAAGCATTATGAATGATTCTATAGAATATATAAAAAATGCAATATTAAATATTATTTTATTCATGCCAATGGGATTTTTACTGCCTATGATTTGGAAAGAATATAATTCTCTTAAGAAAACAGCTATTACAGGGTTAATTTTATCTATCCTAATTG
>CAMWHN010000206.1 GCA_947174085.1 uncultured Ruminococcus sp. | reverse complement strand
ATTGTAATAAATTACAAAAAGTGCTTGACAAACTGTCAGAAATGTGATAAAATGATGATAGCGAAACCCGCAAAATAAATTTAAGGAGGTTTTTTCCCATGGAAAAAATTATTGGCGGTGTAAAACGTGACTGTTATCCTTTGACCCCTGCGCAAATGGTACATATGTATACGCTAGGACTTAGCCCAACAGACGAAATTGTCAACATTGGTACAGGACAATTTTTACAGGCAAAGCTAAATTTAGCAGCCTTGCGTGAAGCACTCAACAGAGCAGTAGAACGCTGTGAATCTATGCGCCTGCGTATCTGGAAAGACCCCGAAACAGGTGAATTATGGCAATATATTATGCCTTATGAAAATCGCTATTTTGAATATTATGATTTTTCAGAATGGGAAGAAGATAAGGCACATGCTGTGTTGCAAAAATGGACTTCTCAACCATTTGATACTTATCGTGGCGAATTATCCAGAATTGTAATAGTCTCTATGCCAAATGGCTATAATGGCTATTATTTTAACGTACATCATGCTTGTATGGATTCCTGTTCTGTAATTACGTTCACAAGAGATGTTATGGCAATTTATTGCCATCTCATGTATAATACATCTTTTCCAAGTCCCATGACATCTTATATTGCATCTGTAAAAAAAGATTTGGAATATGAAGGCAGTAAAAAACAGCTCCGTGATATGAATTATTGGCATGAAAAATTAGCACAGCCTGAGCCGATTTATACAGATTTTACTGGTTTAGGCAGATTACTGGAATTACGCCGTGAAAATAATAATCCGGAACAACGTTGGGGCAAATTATCTACACCGGACGGTGCAGGAAATACAATTACTTATGATTTAGATGCAGAATCTACAAATAAATTAATTGCCTTTTCTGAAAAATATGATATTCCAGTTGGTGTTATTATTTTGCATGCAATCCGGACAGTATTGTCAAAATTTAATAATAACGAAACAGATATTACAATCAGGAATTTTATTAGCAGACGTTCTACAGTTCTGCATAAAAAATGCGGTGGTGTAAGAATGCATTGCTTGCCATTAAGAACAATTATAGATAACTCTGCAACGGTTTTAGAATCTATGCGAATTATCAAAAAAGAACAACAAGAACAGTTCTTACATGCAGATTATTCTACTATGCGCTATTATTATGAAGAAAAAATGAAATATGGCTACGGTGATGACGGAACATATCACAGCATTAGCTTTACTTATCAAAATGCAAGTATCAAGGGCTTAGTACCACTTTTGAAAAATATTCCGTTCAAAAGCCGTTGGTATACGAGTGGAAAACAGCCACAGCCTATGTATATTACTGCAATGCATCGCCCGAATGATGCCGGTTTGACATTCTATTTTGGATATCAGACAGCCGTTGCGACACCGGAAGAAATTGAATTTTTATACTATTTCGCCGGACGAGTTTTATTCCGGAGTATTGAAAATCCAGATAAAACAATTCAAGAAATTATTGACATGACTTAATGTCAGAATATTAGGAGGAAAATTTTCATGTTTGAAAAATTAAAACCGTTTGTTTGCCAATATGTTGAAGTCGAAGAATCAGAAATTAAAACTTCTTCCAAATTTGCCGAAGATTTGGGATTTAATTCTTATGATTTTATTTCTATGCTCGGTGATGCCGAAGATGAATTTGATATTGAAATTGATGAATCTGTTGCCGGTTCTCTGAAAACTCTGGGAGAATTAGCAAACTATTTTGAGGAGCTGTCTAAATGAGAACTGTTGCAACACTAAAAGATTTAGTTTATCATGCTGACGAATGTTTTAATAATCAGCCATTTATCCGTGAACTTGTTCACAAGAAAATTCAAGAAAAGAGTTTTCATGAATTTAGACAAGATTGTGATAGTCTTGCTTGTTGGATTCAAAAACAATTTCCAGATACAAGAACGCATTTAGCTTTAATCGGCTCTACAGGCTATGAATATTTAATTGCTTGGCTAGGTATTCAGTGTGGCAATCATGTTTCTGTGCCTTTGGACGTGTCTAACAATGCAGAACGAATTGCAGATGAAATTAATCGTTCAGACAGTGAAGTTGTATTTTTAGACGATAGACATGTTGCAGATTTAGAAATTTTTAAAAAATTATGTCCGAATGTGAAATTTTATATTCATTTGCATCATGCACAGGAAAATATGCTGTATTTAGGCGATTTAATTTCAGAATATGCCGGACAAGTCCCTGTTGGAAATCCAGAAGAACAAGATTTAGCTGCAATTTTATTTACTTCCGGAACAACTGGACAAAGCAAAGGTGTTATGTTAAGCCATGCGAATTTAATTGATAATACAACTTGTGAACCAAACCAAAATTATAAAGGCAATGTGCGTTTAACTGTCTTACCAATTCATCATATTTTCTGCTTGACTTGTGATATTTTATGCAGTCTCTGGTTTGGCAGAATTGTCTGTGTAAATGATTCTCTCATGAGAATTGTAAAAAATTTAAAAATCTTTCAGCCAAATGTTGTGACTTTTGTGCCAATGATTGCTGTTTCTATTTTAAACCGTATGCAACAGATGTCAGAAAAAAATCCAGATAAAATTGCAATCGGCAAAGAAGTTTATGGCGAAAATTTTGATATTATTTATACAGGCGGTGCATATCTTAGCCCTGAAGTCATTGACGGCTATCGGGAATTTGGCATTGAAATTGCCCAAGGTTATGGCATGACAGAATGTTCTCCAAGAATTTGTACAGGTATTAAAAATTGTCCGAAGCCGGATTCTGTGGGACAGATTGTCCCCGGATGTGAAGTGAAAATCGCTGATGACGGCGAAGTTTGGGTGAAAAGCAAATCTGTTATGATGGGCTATTATCATAATCCGGAAGAAACAGCAAAAACACTCACAGAAGACGGTTGGCTGAAAACTGGTGATTTAGGACATAAAGAAGACGGATTTTTATATTTAACTGGCAGAAAGAAAAATTTAATTATTTTATCTAACGGCGAAAATGTTTCACCAGAAGAATTAGAAAATCAATTTGCCTATTTTCCGCCTGTCAAAGAAATTGTTGTCTATGAACAGGAACAGCAAATTACAGCAGAAGTTTTTCCGAATCCAGATTATGAATCTGATAATATTCAGACTGAAATTCAAGCAAAAATTGACGCTGTTAATGAAACTTTCCCACCAGCAAAACGTATTGTAAAATTAGTGATTCGTGAGACGGAATTTCCAAAAACAGCTTCTAAAAAAATTATTCGTGATGCCATTCATAAGATTTAATATTAAAAAAATAAGCTCTTTCACATGCGGAAAGAGCTTATTTTATAGTCCTCCTGTTCCATAAAGCTGTGCATAAGCTCAATTGTAGCAGACTCGCTGTCATAACTGCCAATATGCATATACTGAACGCATAATCCCTGATTATAGGTCAGAAATTCTACTTTTGAGAAATCTGTTTGTTTTTTCTTTGTTGCTTCTGATATTGCCCAGTCAAAATCCGATTTTGTTACAAAAGCAGGCAGACATATCAATGAAATCTCCTTATTGCTATAGTCCACGCCCACTACACCTTCCTGCCACCAGAAACCTTCCAACGGCGGAACAACATAGTCAAAATATCCTTCGATCTGATGAGCGTCTTTCTTGCTCATCTTGATCGTAAATGCGATTGCATATAACAAATCAATAGATTGCTTGTACTCACCATTCTCGTCATTGGGATTGCCCTAACGGCATGATCTCATCTCTTTTTCTTCGGCTCTGGCAACTCGTCAAACATAGCGTTTAGTAGTCTCGCAAAAAAATCCCTGTCATCAATATTATCCACCATAAGCATAGGCTTTGCGCCCTCGTACGGCAGTTCAAGAGGTGCGCTCGGCATCAGTTCCCTTGCTGATTTTGTTGGCTTTACAAGAAATCTATTATCATAGATACCACCGACAATTTTCCCATGTAAGTAAATGATGTATTCGCCCATCATAGTCTTGTAGGTAATTTTATCAAGCTCGGAGAGCTGTTCCAGAATGAAATTTAAGAAATCTTTGCTTGAAGCCATTATTCTTTTGCCCACTCCCGACATTGTTCAATACGCTTTCCATTATCGCTTTCTTCCATATCATACGCAAACTTGTGAAGCATTTTACAAGGAAAGTCTTTGCATTGTCCGCAATGCTCATGTTTCTTTGATTCACAGCAGGTTTTTACGGGACAAGTCTCACCCCAGAATGGCTTATGTATCAAAATGCACCCTCTGCAATTCATCTGTTCTCGGTATTCGCACTCACTGCATAACAGTCCACATCTCGATTGGATCATAATTGCACCTCCAATATTTC
>CAMWHN010000205.1 GCA_947174085.1 uncultured Ruminococcus sp. | reverse complement strand
CAATATCTGTTATGGTATAAACTAATTCCATATCTGTAAGCAAATTTGTTATCCCTTTGTGCAATACTTGATAAAGCATGATACCCAAAAAGCACATAAAAGCAGTTACCAAAGTAATCATAATAAAAATTATTCTAAAATAACACCATCTTCTGATTCTACTAATTCGCCCAAAATATAAGCATTTTCACCTGCTTGCTTTAAAATATTAACTGCATTGTCAGCATCTTCTTGTGCGACAGATACTATCATACCAACACCCATATTAAACGTATTAAACATATCACGTTCTGGAATATGTCCCGTTCTGGCGATTAAATCAAAAATAGGCAATTTTTGCACATCTTTTTTGGCAATATGTGCAGAAATGCCCTTTGGCAAAGAACGAGGAATATTTTCATAAAATCCACCGCCTGTAATATGTGAAACAGATTTTACAGTGACAGTTTCCATCAGTTTTAAAACAGGCTTTACATAAATTTTAGTTGGTGTTAAAAGCGTTTCGCCAAGCGTAGCACCCAATTCATCAAAATACATTGCCAAATTCTGCTCATTGACATCAAACACTTTTCTCACAAGAGAAAATCCGTTAGAATGCACTCCTGAAGATTTTAAAGCAATTAATACATCACCTGCTTTTTGAGATTCTGTATTTACAATTTTTTTCTTATCCACAACACCAACAGAAAAACCAGCTAAATCATATTCATCAACTGGATAAAATCCCGGCATTTCCGCTGTTTCACCACCGACTAATGCACAACCAGCCTGTACACAACCCTCTGCGATACCAGAAACAATAGTTGCAATTTTTTCAGGATAATTTTTGCCAACTGCGATATAATCCAAGAAAAATTGCGGTTTTGCACCACAGCAAATAATATCATTCACGCACATAGCAACGCAGTCAATACCGACTGTATCATGTTTATCTAGCAAAAATGCAATTTTTAATTTCGTTCCGACACCGTCCGTGCCAGATACAAATACAGGCTTTTCAATGCCAGTCAAATCCGGTTCAAATAAACCGCCAAAACCACCAATACCAGATAATACACCTGTAATATTAGTTTTTGCAATATGTTCTTTCATTAATCTAACTGCTTCATAGCCAGCCGTTACATCAACACCGGCTTCTTTATAGCTTTCTGAAAAACTATTACCCATGAATTAACCTCCTAACTTAACTTCAAATTTATTTTTCGGCATTTCTTTCGGAACAGATACCGGATAATCACCAGTAAAACAACCCACACAAAAATCAGTTTTTGCTTCTTTGGCAATATTTTTCACACCGTCTAAGCTTAAATATCCTAACGTATCAGCTCCAATTGCTTGACAAATTTCCGGAATTTCCATTTGACAAGCAATTAAATGCTCTTTGCTGTCGATATCCGTACCAAAATAACAAGGATTTGTAAAAGGCGGGCAAGACACTCTAAAATGAATTTCTTTCGCACCTGCGTCACGCAAAAACTTTACAATTCTTGCTGAAGTCGTTCCTCTGACAATACTATCATCTATTAATACAACACGTTTTCCAGCAACAGTTTGTTTAATTACATTTAATTTTAAATTTACAGAATTAGTTCTCTGTTGCTGACTAGGCTGAATAAAAGTTCGCCCGATATAACGATTTTTAATAAATCCGACACCATAGGGAATCCCTGACGCATGGGAAAATCCTAAAGCCGCATCTAAACCGCTATCTGGTACGCCAATGACAACATCTGCATTGACAGGGTGTTCCTGCCAGAGCAATTCTCCTGCACGGAGTCTTGCTCTGTGAACACTGCACCCTTCTAACACAGAATCAGGTCTTGCAAAATAGACATATTCAAATACACACATTGCTGATTTTCTGCCACAATGCGTTCTAATCGAACGAATCCCCTCAGGTTCTACGACAATGATTTCCCCGGGGAGCAAATCACGTTCAAATTTTGCACCAACAGCATCTAATGCACAAGTTTCAGACGCAAATATCATACTTCCATCAGGCAGACTTCCCATCACAAGCGGACGAAAACCATAAACATCTCTTACGGCGATTAACTTCTGTGCAGACATAATTAATAGCGAATATGCGCCCTGTAAATCATACATAGCATGTTCTACTGCACGTTCTATCGAATCTTTTTTTAGCCTATGTTCTGTCAGACAATAAGAAATAACTTCTGTATCATTCGTAGACTGAAAAATTGCGCCTTTCATTTCATAGCGTTCACGCAATCTATGGGCATTGACTAAATTGCCATTATGTGCAATGGCAAGATTTCCTTTAATATGCTGAACAACTAACGGCTGTGCATTCACACGATTATTGCCACCTGTAGTAGAATATCTCACATGTCCGATAGAAATATTCCCCTCACCTAGCGAATTTAAAACATCTTGCGAAAACACTTCCGGTACTAAACCCAAATCTTTATGATGTGAAAAAACGCCTTTGTCATTGACAACAATGCCACAACTTTCTTGTCCTCTATGTTGCAACGCAAATAAACCTGAATACACTAAATTTGCGACTTGCGTTGTATTTTTACAAAAAGCACCAAATATGCCACATTCTTCATGAATCCCTGTTCTGTGCAAAATAAAATCATTCCTTCCCGTTCCAACAGTAAGTACATAAATTACATTCTGGTTTGCCAATTGCCCTCACAGTACCAGATAATGACTGAAATTCCAGAGATGTTAATTTTAATCTGCGACAAATTTCATCACGCAGTTTTCTGCCACGTTCCGTTTCGGAATTACTATATTCTTCCAGATAATTCATACCGTCTGCACCCTCAAGAAAATCAATTACTTGTCTAGCAATTAATTCCATCTCCGAAGTACTTCTTGAAAAATTTAAATACTTGCAACCATACATAATTGGCGGACATGCAGAACGCATATGTACTTCTTTTGCGCCGTTTTCATATAAAAATTCTACAGTCTCACGCATTTGTGTGCCTCTGACAATGCTATCATCAACAAATAATAATTTTTTGCCTTCAATTAATTCATGTATGGGAATTAATTTCATCTTGGCAACTTGATTACGCAATTTTTGACTAGTTGGCATGAAACTTCTGGGCCAAGTGGGTGTATATTTAATAAACGGTCTTGCAAACGGAATGCCACTTTTATTAGCATAGCCAATTGCATGAGGTGTGCCGGAATCTGGTACACCGCAGACATAATCTACATCTGGTAATCTTCCGGCTTTTATATCGTTTTCTGCCATAATTTCGCCATTTCGAGTACGCATGGTTTCTACCGTTACGCCCTCATAAACCGCATTGGGATAGCCGTAATACGTCCATAGAAACGAACAAATTTTTAAATTCTCTGTTCCTTGTGCAAGAATTTCACAGCCCTTTGCTGTTAATTTGACAATTTCACCGGCTTTTAATTCCTTATGCGTATAATAGCCTAATTTCTGAAATGCAAACGATTCCAAAGAAACACAGTAACCATCATCACGTTTTCCAATAATAATTGGCAAACGTCCGTATTTATCTCTTGCAGCAATAATGCTGTCCTGTGTTAAAATCAAAAGCGACATCGTGCCGATAATTTTTTCTTGTGCATATCTAATGCCATCTGTAAAATTATCTTTTTGCGAAATTAACGCACCGATTAAATCACCAGAATTAATATTGCCACTGCTCATGACTTCAAAACTTGCACAGCCATTTTCTAATAATTCTTCTGCTAGCTGTTTTGCATTTTGAATCACACCAACACTACAAACTGCATATAATCCCAATTTAGAACGCATTAAAATTGGCTGAGGGTCTGTATCGCTGATACAGCCGATACAGAGTTTGCCCTCCATAGCATTGACATCTTTTTCAAATTTTGTCCTGAATGGTGAATTTTCAATACTGTGAATACTTCTTTGAAACCCTAATTCAGGACTATAAGCCGTCATACCACCTCGTCTTGTTCCTAAATGAGAGTGATAATCTGTTCCGAAAAAGACATCTGTAATACAATCATTTTCAGAAATTGCACCGAAAAATCCGCCCATTATGCTTCACCCATCAGTCTTTTCATAATTTCCTGATAAGCTTCTTCTACACCGCCCATATCTCTGCGGAAACGGTCTTTGTCAAGTTTTTCATGTGTCGTGCTGTCCCAGAAACGACAAGTATCAGGAGAAATTTCATCAGCGAGTAAAATCTCATCATGAAAACGACCAAATTCAATTTTGAAATCAATCAAATCAATATTTAATTTCTTGAAGAAATCAAGCATAAATGCATTGACTTTAAATGCATATTCTGAAACTTTATCAATTTCTTCCTGTGTAGCAAGACCAAGCGCAAGAGCATAATAATCA
>CAMWHN010000204.1 GCA_947174085.1 uncultured Ruminococcus sp. | reverse complement strand
CACACAAGAACAATTGAATCAAGTATTAGCAAAACAGAAAGAAAACAGCGAGAAAAGTTTTGGTGAAATTATTGTTGAATTGGGATTCCTTTCTGAAATTAGTTTTTCAAAAGCATGGGCAAAAATGTTGCGTGTAGTATATGTAAATTTGGAACATATTGAAATTGAAAAAGATGCAGTACGCAGAATCCCAGAAAATTTTGCAAAAAAACATACAGTTATTGCGATTAATTCACAAGGACGTAGATTATTCGTTGCAACTAATGATCCGATTAATCTTTATGTTCTGGAAGATATTAAAGCGCAGACTGGTATGGACGCACTTCCAGTAATGGCAACAAAATCAGCTATTACAAAAGCAATTGACAGCATGTATGATATTATAAATAAGTGACATATTTTTAATAAATATAAAATATAAAATAAAAATAAAATATGGAGGTTATTTTTTCATGAGAAACATTCGTATTGGTGATTATCTTGTAGAACAAAAATTAATCACCCTAGACCAATTAAATCAAGTGTTAACAAAACAAAAAGAAAATGGTGGAAAACGTTTTGGAGAAACTGTTGTTGAATTGGGATTTATTTCCGAAGTTAGTTTGTCAAAAGCATTGGCAGCAAAATTGCGTGTACCGTATGTAGATTTGGCAAATGCTCCCATTGATGAAGAGGCTGTCCGTAAAATTCCAGAAAGTCTTGCCAAGAAATACACAGTTATTGCTATTAACATACAGGGGCGTAGATTAACTGTTGCAACAGATGACCCAATTAATTTTAATATTCTGGAAGATATTAAAATGCAAACTGGTATGGATACGATTCCGGTATTAGCAACTAAATCTGCGATTAATAAAGCAATTGGTAATATGTATTCTATGGAAAACGTTGACAGCGTTTTAGAGGGTATGCAACAGTTCGCACAAATGGACGACCAAGATGACGAGTCGAAAGAAAGAGTAGATAACGCACCAATTGTAAAACTTGCAACAACGATTGTAGAAAACTCTTTCCGTGCAGACGCAACGGATATTCATATTGAGCCATTTAAGACATATACTAGAATCAGAATCCGTGTAAACGGCGACTTAGTAGAATTAATGAATGTTTCAAATGTTGTGCATAATGCTTTGACAACTCGTTTGAAATTAATTTCTGGCATGAATATCGCTGAAAAGCGTGTGCCACAGGACGGTCGTTTCACACAGGTTGTTGACGGCACAACGCTTGATGTCCGTGTATCTTCATTGCCTATGGTAAACGGTGAAAAAATCGTTATTCGTATTTTATCTACTGGTAATATTGCATTGCGTAAAATTACAGATTTAGGTATGTCTGATTATAACTATAATTTATTTGAATCTATGATTAAATGTCCTCACGGCGTTATTCTGGTAACTGGCCCTACTGGTTCTGGTAAAACAACGACTTTATATGCGGCATTAGGTGAACTTGCAAAACCACATGTAAATGTTATTACAGTAGAAGACCCAGTCGAAAAAGCTATCGATGGCATTAATCAAGTACAGGTAAATACAAAATCTGGTATGACATTTGCTGCGGCATTGCGTTCTATTCTCCGTCAAGACCCTGATATTGTTATGATAGGTGAGATGCGTGACTCTGAAACAGCAGATATTGGTATCAGAGCCGCTATCACCGGACACTTAGTATTATCTACATTGCATACAAATGACGCTGCTTCTACAATTGTTCGTTTGGTAGATATGGGCGTTGCGCCTTATATGGTTGCAACTTCTCTGATTGGCGTTATTGCACAGCGTCTTGTAAAAGTACTTTGTCCAAAATGTAAAGTACAGCGTTATTCTGATAAAGATGAAAATAAACTCATGAAATTAGATGATATGTATACACCAATTCCAGTATTTGAAGCGCAAGGCTGTCAAGAATGTAACGGCACAGGTTACAGAGGCAGAACTGCAATTCATGAAATTATTCATTGTACTTCTGGTATTTCTACCATTGTTGCACGTGGGGGCAGTAAAGAAGAAATTGAAGAAAAAGCAAGAGAAAACGGCACAAAGTTATTGCGTGACAACGTATCTGAATTAGTTCAAAAAGGCGTTACTTCTATGGACGAGCTTGTTCGTGTAACTTATGCTGTATAATAAAAATGATAAAAATTTATATGAGTTTGGAGGAAAAAAAGCATGTCAATTGAAATTAATCAAATTCTGAATGAAGCTCGTGCGATTGGTTGTTCAGACTTGCATTTTACGTTTGGTATTAATCCAATTGTAAGACTAAACGGCGCACTTCGTAAAATGACAAAATATCCAGAGCTTGATGAAGAAGAAGTTATGTCAATTGTCAATCAAATGACAAACGATTGGCAAATGGCAAGTGTCCGTCAACATAAAGACACGGACTTTTCATTTCAGACAGCGGCTGGCTATCGTCACCGTGTCAATGTATATTTTCAAAGAGGACATACGGCAATTGCAATCCGTTTGTTAAGAAATGATATTCCAACTTTGGACGATTTGGATTTGCCACCAGTATTGGCAGATTTTGCAATGCGTCCTCGTGGTTTGATACTGGTAACAGGTCCAACCGGTTCTGGTAAATCTACGACATTAGCAGGCATGATTGATTATATTAACGTTCACAGAAGCGCACATGTTATTACGATTGAAGACCCGATAGAATATGTTCATCAGCATAAGCTCTGTATGGTAAATCAGAGAGAAGTCGGCGATGATGTACCTGACTTTGCAGGAGCATTGCGTGCCGCACTTCGTGAAGACCCTGATGTTATTCTTGTGGGAGAAATGCGTGACTTTGAAACAATTGGTGCAGCTGTAACCGCTGCCGAAACTGGACACTTAGTATTATCTACTTTGCATACCACTTCTGCTGCTGATACTATCAACCGTATTATTGACGTTTATCCAGAACATCAGCAAGGGCAGATTCGTACACAGTTAGCAAATAACTTAGTAGGTGTTGTATCACAGACTTTGTTGCCAAGAATGGACGGCAAGGGTCGTGTTGCCTGCATGGAAATTCTGAACGTAACAGATGCTTGTTCTGCTATGATTCGTGATGATAAAGTACATTTGTTATTATCTGCAATTCAGTCAGGTAAACAATATGGCATGATGTGTTTAGACCAAGAATTAGCACGTTATGTAAAGCGAGGCATTGTTTCTGAAACTGCCGCACTTGAAAAATGCCAAAGCAAAGCAGAATTTTATAGATTCTTGAATGGCAATAGTTAATTAATCATAATCAGAAAGCCCTCCGGTATGGCAGGGCTTTCTAAATGTTTTAATATTCTGGGAGGGGATTTTTTGAAATTACTTGTCATTGATGGTAATAGTATCATTCATAGAGCTTATTACGGTGTGCGTCCGTTGTCCAATCATGCTGGAATATTTACACATGCAATTTTTGGCTTTATGAATATGTATTTTAAAGAAATTGGAGCTGTCAAACCAGATGCCATTGCAGTTGCATTTGATTTAGGTTCACCGACGTTTCGACATGAAAAAAATACAGAATATAAAGCAAATCGAACCGGTATGCCAGAAGAATTAGCAATGCAAATGCCTTATATTAAAAAAATTTTAAATTACTTGGGCATTGCTTGTTTGAGTGCTGAAAGATTTGAAGCAGATGATATTTTAGGAACGCTTGCCAATGCCTGTGATATGCAAAATCAAGAATGTGTGCTTATGACAGGTGATAGAGATAGTTTGCAATTAATTACCAAAAATACTACTGTGCATTTGGTTAAAAATCAAGAAACCATTTGCTATACACCAGAAAAGTTTCAGGAAGAATATGGCTTTGCACCAGAATATTTAATTGATTTTAAAGCATTAATGGGTGATAGCTCTGATAATATCAAAGGCGTGAAAGGCATTGGAGAAAAAACAGCTAAAAATTTAATTCAGGCATGGAATAGCATTGAAAATTTATATGCAAATTT
This sequence comes from uncultured Ruminococcus sp., assembly GCA_947174085.1. Taxonomy (GTDB): domain Bacteria; phylum Bacillota; class Clostridia; order Oscillospirales; family Ruminococcaceae; genus UBA3855. The sequence continues at coordinate 399 of CAMWHN010000204.1, read as the reverse complement.
AGAAAATATTTCTGCAACGCCTAGAATTAAAAAATTACTCACAGAGGGCAAAGCAAATGCTGAAGAAAGTAAATTTCTTGCGACTATTGTTAAAAAAGCTCCTGTTTCTGTAAATTTACAAGATTATATTCCCAAAGCACAGGATTCTGAAAATTTAAGAAAAATATTAACAGAATTAGAATTAAATCGTTTATTAGAGCGTTTGCATTTACAGCCGTTAAATGCTACTGATACACAAGATAAAAATCTTACAGAAACGCAAATACCAGAATTAATTTATTCTGATAAGATGATTAAAAATTCTGATAAGCCTGTAAGTTATCTATTTTCTGGACAAGAATCCACTATCTGTGCTGATAATTTAATTATCACAACACAGGATAAATCAGAAATTTTAGA
>CAMWHN010000203.1 GCA_947174085.1 uncultured Ruminococcus sp. | reverse complement strand
TTTCGTTCCAATGCTGCTCCACAAAATACAAAATTCTTGAAATGACTTCTTCCTGCACTTCGTAACTATCGGAAAAACTGTCCCGATTGACATGAATATGCAAACCGCATGTGCTAGTCTGATGAGAGCGATAACCAAGAAATACCGCATGATGCATAATATCCTCACAGCAGAAATTGTTCATGTGATATTCCAGTGTCATCGGATGTGAAACAATCTCCATACCATCATACAAACTACCATCGGATTTGATATAGATGTGTTCCTCTCGCATATTAGCAATGTCGATTAATTCTTCGGCATAGTTGTTATCTCTTCCAGCCTCATCGATTTCAAGCTCAACGCCAAAATAGCGGTGGGAATCGCCGTAGAAAATTGGTTCAGGTTTATAACCATAATCATGAATGTAGCTGAATTTGCTACGTTCTTCCTCGTAACAATCCTGACAGTAGCATTCATCATTGAAATGATATGCATTGTCGTCATGGAGCAGACACTCACAGCCATAGCAACGAGTGTAGTATCTGTCATAGCAGTAACTGCAAACGCTTGTATACTCATCGCTATATGCGTCTTCATTCCAGATTCTTTCACCACAGCAATCACAAATTGTTGTGTGTTCTTCTATGCAGTCGGAACACACAATCTGACCATTGAATTCCTCATAGTCATCAGTGTCAATCGTATTGCCACAGCTCTCGCAAATGAGTTTGTTTTCTTCCATTTGATTTACCTCCATAAAATAAAAATTGCCCTCTCGGAATCAACCGAGAGGGCTTTGTTGTTTTGGCTTGTAGATTAATATTCTTCTGCTAAAAGCATAGTGGAGTATTCCTCACTGTCAATCACATAGACCTTTGCGGTTATGGGATTATCTGACGGGATAAGATATTCCCTGTGATATTCAGGCTGTTCTGAAAAATGGATAATTTTCTGAATGCCACTCAGATTTTCCAGTTTGAACACCTGAAAATAATCACGTTCTTCAGGTAATCCGTCAATACAGCTCCACATAAAAATTTGAAGTGCAAACGGAATTTCTGCTTGCACTCCTCTTGTCAAATAACGCTGATTGTCAAACATCTTTTTCCTCCTTTCGTTGATTTGTTGTGCTACTATGCTCCTACTGTAATTAACAGCAGAGCTTACTGTAGCACTTCAATAATATATAATCAAAGAAAAATAGTATTACTTTTTTACAACATGATATAACATAAAGATAAAAAGATAATATCGCTATAGTCTGAAACACTATGATACGATATATCTTTAAGACCTGTATATGTTCATAAGAGTAAAATAAAAGAGAAAAGACAGAGGTATTACAATTGCCTCTGTCTTGCAAAGTATGTTAAATATAATAAATAATAATATAATTATAGTAAATATATTTATTATACTATATATACATATAATAATTAATAATAGATAATATATGATAGTATCAGTAATATAGATAATATGATATAGTACATATAGGATAATACTGTTATGAACGATTTACAGAATAATTATAAATTATCATTACATGGAGGTACATTTATGAAAAATGAAAAAGAAAAGAAATCCATTGTTAAGTCTGTTAAAGTCTCACCGACACAGGAGAAGATAATTAAGGAACAGGCTGAAAAGAAAGGCATGAATTTCAGTGAATATGTGGTTGATTGTGCTGTACACGGCAATCAGGGTATAACACCATATATGGCTGTAAAAATGCAGGAAATGGTTAATATGGTGCTTGAAATTACGGACAGTCTTGATGAGAGAGATTATATTCGTAAGGAAGAATTAAGGCAGAAAGCATATGATTTTGAAGGATTATGTACATTTGTTTCGCCACAGGAAAAGTATAATGAACTTGAAAATAACATCGGTCTTTTTGTAGAAGGAGGTTATGAGATATGGGAATCTTTAAAGTGATAAGAAATACTGATGATGGATTAAATTATATGTATAATGCTTTGAGATATGTTACTCAAGGTCATACAGATTATGATAAATGTTATAGCCTGAATACTGATATTGATAATGCTTATGAGCAGTTTCTTACAGTAAAGAGATATTTTTATAAGACCAGCGGAAATCCTGTATTTCATTTTGTGATTTCATTTACTACGAAGACGACTCACTATAATGACCTTGAATATACAGAGTATCTATGCAGAAACATTGCAAATTACTTCACAGACAAGTATCAGATTATCTGGTGCATACATGAGAAAAGAACTTCAAAGAAATATGGTGGTACGGCTTCGTTTTATCATGCCCACTTTATTATGAACTCAGTAAGTTATATAGACGGAAAGATGTTCAGAGGTAATTATTCAGAAATTTATTCATTCCTTGACCATATCAAGAATGTAACAGGGGATAAATCCTGGATTGTGCAGTATGGTTCAGATAAGGACAAACGTTATGATGTAGATGAAGAGTGATATGGGTATCATCTGTCTTAAATGTGTATAGAATTGATTTTAAATTTTTTGGATTTTATCAGCTATGGTAGTATGTAAGTTGTGGATGCACTTGATTATTTCTGATTATTTTATTTTTGTTTTTAGAAATAATCATGTCTTATTTTCTTTTTTATCAATTCTGTAATAGTGTGAAAGTTGAAGCAATAACAACTTAAATTGTAGAAGAAATAATTTCAACAGCACAAAATAACATCAAATACTCTGAAAAAAATAGGAACATATCAATAATAATCGAAAGAGGTAAAATTTATGAAAACTTTTCAATATACCGAAACAAAATATATGCTAACAGTTCAGGAAGCTTCAAGAGTGTTAGGTGTCAGCATTCATACGATTTACAGACTTATCAATTCTAAAGAACTGTCTGCTGTAAAAGTAAGTCCAAGAAAGACAGTTATAAAAGCGAATGAAATTGAACAATATATCAATAAAAAATGAAAATTGGAGGATTACATATGAAAGATATCATAACCACAAAAGAAATCCTGACCCGTGAAGAAGTAATGGAAATTCTTAAAATCGGTAGAAGTACATTCTATAAACTGCTTCGTGACAGAGAGTTAAAGGGATTTAAAGAGGGTAACAGATACAAAGTACCTGTTGAATCCATTGAAGAGTATATTAACAGGAAAATGAAAGACTGTATAATCTAATAGAAAACAACATAAATTTGATTTGCATGATTTACAACATCATACAATTATGATAATGCGTTAGCTGATAAGACAGAATCCGAGACGATTCCTTTCGTCTCGGCTGTCTTTATTCTTTGATTTCACAGTTCTGAATACCAAATTCAAGCATAATGTTGATAAGCTCGTTTCTGGAACGGTTGGTTTGCTGAGAAACTTCTTCAAGTCGCTGTGCCGTTTCTTCTTTGATTCTAACAGAAAAAGTTTTATAGCCGTCATCGCCTTTTAAGTTAGACTTTTTTATGATTTGCAGTTTTTTTGCCATAGTATCATCTCCTTAACAATATTACATCTTGACAAAGCAATAAAATATATATTATAGCATTAATTTTAAATATAAAAAAACTTCTATACCAGTATAAACAGGGCAACCGCATGAAAAATTCACAAAGATATGATATAATTGACTAAAAGGAAATAGGAGGTCAATTATGACAGAGTATTTCAAGGAAATAGAGGATACAAGGCAACAGGAAAAAATTAAAAAGGAAAAGTAAAAATGTTCCGTGAAAGGTATGAATTGAAGTTGAAAAATGGTACATCAACAGATGATACATTTCAATGTATATTCGCTATCATCAAACCCAAACAGCTTGAAAAATGTTTTGTGAACTAGGTGAAATCAATATGTAAAATACAAGATAATGAAATTATAAGTATGGATGGAAAAACCATATGCGGAAGTCGAGATAATAATTACAGTGTGATTCAGATGGTAAGTGCATGGACAAACAAAACAGGAATTGTTCTCGGTCAGAAGAGTATGGATGAAAAAAAGGCAACGAAATACCAGCAGTTCTGGAGTTTCTGGATTTGATAGATATTGAGAACTGTATCATTACAAGTGATGCAATGAGCTGAAACACTGTAAAGAAAATCAGTGAAAAGAATCGTGATTATGTGATTTGTTTAAAGGGAAATCAGGAAACACTTCATGAAAATGTTAAGCTGTATGATGATAATACGTATTTTCTTTATAAATTGAAAGATGGTTCTATTGTAGGATGTCATTATCAGTGGATTATTCAAAGAAATAGTATATCAATAACACGAAAAAACAAATATAAAAAATAATAAAACTATTGTATTTTTAATGATTGAAGAAGGATTTTATATTCTGAATAAAAATAACATATTAAAATTGTGAAAAATAACAAAATATTGAATTTAAAAAAATAAATTAATATTTAATATTGAAAAAATCGACAAAATGTGTTACAATAGACATATGAGT
>CAMWHN010000202.1 GCA_947174085.1 uncultured Ruminococcus sp. | reverse complement strand
CTCATTATAACAGATTTTGGCGGTTTTTCTATCTTTTTTTATCGAACTCACGTTATTTATAATTTGTAGCATAATCAATACTCATCATACTATCTGGAATCGTTAAAAAAATTAAATTACTACAATACTCAAATGTCTGTTCATTAATACTCGTTACATTTCTATGGAAAAATAAAAAAATTACAAAATCTTAGATATATTCCAAGGACGAATGAAATTTTTAGTTTTTTTTAATGAATAACTGCAAAAATTCGGTAAATACTAGATTTGCAGTCAGGTTATTTTACTATTATCTGAATCAATAAGGAGAAAAAAGAAATATGAAAGCGACTGGTATTGTAAGAAGAATTGACGATTTGGGACGAGTTGTCATTCCTAAGGAAATTCGCCGTACGATGCGAATCCATGAGGGTGACCCTCTTGAAATTTATACAAGTAATGACGGCGAAGTAATTTTCAAGAAATATTCTGCAATCGGTGAAATGAGTGAGAACGCTTCACAAGTAGCAGATATCATGTACAAACTGGCTGGTTGTCCAGTAGTTGTATTTGACCGTGACCATGTGGTAGCGACTTCAGGTGTGACAAAAAAAGAATTTCAGGAACGCAGAGTTTCCCCTGAGCTAGAAGAACTCATGGAGAACAGAAAACAGTATTTTGCGGAAGATGAAAACCGACAATTTTACGCTGTAGAGGGTGTAGAACAGAGTTCTTTGGCATGTTTGCCGATTTTGTCATCAGGAGATGTCACAGGCGCAGTTGCATTTTTGAATAATCATAAACAACAAGTGATTTCTGAATCACAGAAAAGCCTTGTCAATGCGGCAGCACAGTTTTTAGGTAGACAAGTAGAATAAAATTATAAAAAAATTCCCCCAATTAAATCAAATTGGGGGAGTTTTTTATTTTTTCTGATTTAATTTCTGAACCAGAGCAGAAATTTTATTTCCGGCATTTTTAATAGAATTTTTTAATTTTTTTTCAAGTTGATTTTGTCTCTGCATGTCGTAAGGGTCATTTGTATGAGAAAAATTTTCAAAATCTTCTTCTGGTGGAATATGAAATTCTTCTGCAAGATGTTTGGCTCTAAGTTTATCATCTGTCCACTCACTAATAATTTCATAAATAAATGCAACGACAGGAGGTCCAATAATAAACCCTGGTACACCTAAAATACTACTGCCAAGTAAAACAGCAGAAATAGACCAGAATGGCTTTAATCCGATAGAACCGCCCACTAAATGCGGGTCTAAATAATTTGCGTCAAACTGTTGCAAAACAACAATCATAATCACATACGGGATTACCATTTTAGGATTATCAAATAATACTAAAACACCTGTGATAAATGCACCAACGATAGGTCCAAAAAATGGCACAACGTTTGTTGCTCCTACAATAACAGCAAGCAAAACCGGATACGGAAACGCAAACCACGGCAAAAGATTTAAAATTGTTAATAATACAAAACAAATCACACCAATAATCATAGAGTCAATAATTTTGCCACGAATCGCAGAACTAAATTTATGATTACCTCTCCCAATCATACGGCGCATTCTTGATGCCGTTTCTACAGAAAAAATACTATATGTGATTTTTCTGACCTGACGAAATAATTTTTCTTTATCAATCATAATATACATAGATAAAATTAAACCAATGACTAAATTATACACTACATTGAAAACGCTTTTGACACCTGTATAAAAATAATTAATAATTTTCTCTGCCTGTGATGGCAAGTCAGAAGATACCAGCCATTTTTCAACAGATTTAAATATGCTCAACAATGCATTATTTGCATATACACCAATTGTCGTAGAATTATCAAAAAAAGTTTTATTTTTCAGACTATCAGAAATATTTTCCATTTGTGACGGCAAGGATTTACCAATTCCAGTAATACTATTATAAATTTCAGGAACGATTAATAATAATAGCAATGCAATTATAAAAACTGCCGAAATTACCATTAAAATTGCTGAAACAACATGCATTCTTTTTTTTGTTCTTTCATGATTCTGACTTTTTGGCAAACGCCATGCGAGGAGATTTCTTTCCCAGAAATTACAAATCGGTTCGAGTAAATATGCAAGTACTAAGCCCCATAATACTGGACTAATGCCTTTCATGACAGATAGAAAAAATTTAGAAATACTTCCAAGATACTGAATTAAATAATAAAATAAAATCGCAGCAGCAATTGTTAAAAATGTCCAAATAAATTTGCCTAGCTGTTGTTTCCAAATTTCAGAACTAGAATTTTCTTGTGTTTCCTGTTTGGATTCCTGCATAAAATGCCCCCTTTATTAAGATAATTTAGATTTAGTAACTGCATTTTGATATTGTATTTCCTGTGCATTGATTGCATTTTCATCTGTAACAGGAATACAATGCTGAAATGTGCCGTCTGGTTGTCCGATACGAGCTTTTGTATTATCTGACAAGCATAATTTTACTAAATTAACTGCTTGTTGCTGTAACACTTTATCAAGAATTGGTGTAGCAACTTCTACACGATGGACTGTATTTCTTGTCATAAAATCCGCTGAACTAATATATACTTTCTGACGTTCTTCTGTACCGAAAATATAAATTCTGCTATGCTCCAGATAACGCCCCACAATGCTGACAATTTTAATATTATCTGTATAGCCAGAAACATTAGATTTTAAACAGCAAATACCACGCACAACAAGTTCTATTTTTACACCGGCTTGTGACGCTTCACAAAGCTTATCCATAATGGCACGGTCACTAATAGAATTTACTTTTGCAGCAAAATAAGCTTCTTCATGATTTTTGGCATGAGCAATTTCTTCATCAAGCATTTCTAAAATTCTAGTTCTCAAACATAATGGCGCAACAAGCAATTGCTTTGTATTTTCTACAAGACTATCTGTAGAAAGTGCATCAAAAACATGTCTTGCATCTTCTGCAATTTCAGGATTTGCCGTCATAAGCGACAAGTCTGTATATAATCTGGACGTTTTTTCGTTATAATTACCTGTTCCAATCTGCACAAAATTTTGAATTTTATCCTCTGATTTTCTAGTAATTAACAAAAGCTTTGAATGCACTTTCATATTATGAGGTCCATAAATCACTGTACAACCAGAATCAATTAAACGTTCTGCCCAATGAATATTATTTTCTTCATCAAATCTTGCACGCAGTTCAACCATAACAAGTACTTGTTTTCCATGTTCAGCCGCTTGACAAAGTGATTCAATTACTTGGCTATTAGATGCTAATCTATAAAGTGTAATTTTAATAGAAATCACATCAGGGTCAAGTGATGCTTCATTGAGTAAACGCAAAAACGGTGAAATAGATTCATACGGATAAGATAATAAAATATCACGTTCTGCAATTTGTGACATCATGTCAGTTCGGGCAGAAATATCTGGTCTTAGCTGTGGTTTATTCACAGAATATTTTAATTCCGGAGCTGTATTAAAATCACTAAGTTTATATACAAATGATAAATCCAATGGTGTTTGCTCTAAAAACAATTGCTTCTTAGACAGCTTTAATTTTTTTAATAAATATTCCATTGCGTCTTTATTCAGCATACTATTCATTTGTAGTCTTACAGGTTCACGTTTTTTGCGTTTCCGGAGCAAGTCTTCCATAATATCACGGAAATCTGTCTGTTCATCTGCCGCAGAACCATCAAAACGAATATCTGCATTTCTAGTAATACGAATTAAAGCAGAATCAAGAACTTTATAATTTTTAAAAGTCTGTGGCGCAAAATGCAAAATAATATCTTCCAGTAAAATAAATCTACCTGTTTTATCTAATCTGATTACTCTGTCAGTTTGACTTCCGCCAGTTGGAATAATCCCAAGTTTTACACCAGATTTTGATGCTAAATGCACAGCAACATAAATTTCTTTGTTTCTCAGGAACGGAAACGGTTGCCGTTTGTCAATAATAATCGGCGATAACAAAGGCTTTATTTCTCGTTTAAAATAAAGCTCTAAAAAAGACTTTTCTTCTGGTGTAGCGTCTGCAAATGTTACATGAACAATGCCATATGCCTGTAATTTTTCCATTGTATGAAAATAAGCTCTATCTTTCCGAGGCAATAAATCAGAAATTTCATTTAACATAGCATGTAATTGCTCTTTGGGTTTCATACCAGAACGAGAATCTTTGTTTTTGGGAATTTCTTTCATTCTGTCAAGCATTGTACCAACACGCACTTGTATAAATTCGTCTAAATTGCTTTGATAAATTGCCGAAAAACTAAGCTGTTCCAATAACGGTACGCTTGTATCTTCTGCTTCTTCGAGAACCCTTTTATTAAAGGCAATCCAAGAGAGTTCTCTGTTTTGATAATAAGGTTGTATCATAAGTAAAATCCTCCATTTCTATGTAAATCTTGAAATTCATAGAATTATTTTTAT
>CAMWHN010000201.1 GCA_947174085.1 uncultured Ruminococcus sp. | reverse complement strand
ATCCTACCACATAACTCATAATATTTAAAGCATCAGAGGGTTCTACTTTGCCATTCTGGTCGACATCTGCATTATGATATTCCTGAGCATTCAGAGAATCTTTGCCTAGAACGGCTCTTGTTGTAAATACAACATCACCAATATTAATTTCCCCATCACAAGTTGTATCACCAAGTTTATCAGAAATATTTGAATCTGTTGTATCTTGTGTATCTTGTATAGGCTCTGTTGTTGGTTCTGTAATTGTTTGAGATGGCTCTTGTGGCGTAATCGGGTCAGTTTTCCCACCTGCATTAAGATTACTGCCCTCAGAACTTGCATAAGAATTATAATATTCTGTCACTGTCAGACCAGAATCGCCGAGTTTATGTTGATGGTCAAGCCCAATATAAGTCCCAGTTTTAGAAGTCTGCCATAAAGACGGTTCAAATAAATCATATTTTTCATCGTCCCAAGTCATGAAATCATAGCCCAATAATCCACCTGTATCACCAGAATTAGGATTCAAACACCAGAACGTGTGATTAATATGCTTATCAATCATGTAATCACGGAGCAACGTCATCCATTTTTGATTTTTACCACCGTCCATGTGTCCGCCCCATTCGCCAATTAATAATGGCGCAATATTTTCTTCATTAATATATGCCCATGTGTCATACCAGTAATCATCTAACAAAGTCTGTGTGGTAAAATCTTTATTAAACCAAGTTTGTTCATAAACAGACGGGCCATAATCATGTGGAGAATATACAATCTGGCTATTTTTCTTCGCATCACCAAAATCAATTGGATAATCCCGAACACCTCTGAGATTACCGCCCCACCATGCACCATACCATGGAGAAACTTCTGCAGAAGCTTGCCAAATATCCGCTGTATCATAACTATAACCTTTTTCTGTTTTCGGGTATTGTTCTACACCTTCGATTAAAATCAAAGCATTTGGATTGACATTCAGAATAGATTTTCCGCATTTTGTTGCGGCATAAGCCCAGTTATTTTCTAATTCTGTATCGTCCCATCTTGCAATGCCATTAGGGCATGTTGTTCCGTCATAACCTCTTTTGCCGTGCGGTTCGTTTTTTAAATCATAAGCTAAAATAGTATCATCATTTGCATAACGTTCTGCAAGCCATGTAATAGAATCAATCCAATCTTGGAAACTTACTTCTTTGCCATTTGCATCAATTGCCATTGTATCACAGGCTTCCGCCTCAGAATTATAATACCAAAGATTATAATTATGTCCTGAATTATGCGCAGTAGGACTATGCACATCAATCAATACTTTCAGACCATATTTTTTCATTTTCTGCATGATAACATCAAAAATTTCCAGACTATTTTTTACTGTCTTGCCGTCAGATTCTACAAAATCTTTATTCATATTGACATAAGAACCTGCTGGCGTAATACTGCCATCTTCACCAACTTCATCTGTTGGCGGACTATATCCTGCATTCACGCTTTCAACTCCATTTGGCTTGCCGTTCATCCATGAAACTAATAATTCTGTTGAAATTGGCATACGAATAATATTAATTCCATGATTTGCCACAGTTGATAAAAATTCATCACAATCTGCTGCATACAGTCCGTGTGCTAAATTTTCACCACAGTTAAACCCAAACCAGTTAGCTCCAGTCAGCCAAACTTCATTGCCATCTTTGTCATATAATCGACTTCCGACAGCGTGAAGCCAGTCATCATTGTTGTCATCTACTGCGTGTGCCGGAACTGCTCCGGAAAATCCAGAAATTGCCATACTAGCACAAAGCGTAATTGCTGAAATGCCTGCTAATAATTTTTTAAAAATTTGCATCGCAAAAACCTCCTTTATATTTCTATCTTTATTTTAGCTTATTTTTTTCAATTTGTCAATCATTTATGAAAAAAATAATATTTTTTTATTAAAATTATTGACATCATCAATAAACAACAACTTGCAATAAAATTACTGCTTTGCATAACAGGTGTTTGCGTAATCACTAAAAAAACCGGAATATTTTCTAAAATCAGCTTAGGCATACTAAACTTGCAAATGATATATATAATTCCGGCAATAAAAATTCTATAAAACAAGAATTTTTTAAAATTTAAATTACTTTCTGTAATCGCAGAAATTTGCAAATGCACACAGATTCCGCCAAAAGATAATAATCCTGCAACACTTGCAAGACTACCGCCTTGCTGCAAATATTCTGTCACACAGCTTACTTCTAACATGCTATTTATCACAGGATTTAAATTCGGCAATATTGCTTTGATAATTCCCATAAATCCGGCAAATGCTAAAATCATTGCTGTAATTTTAAACATTGCTAATGCTCCATTTTCTACACTTTCTGTAAAAATTTGCGTAAAAGATTTTATATTAGTTTTATTATGATTTATTATTTTCATATTTCTAATCATAAATATACCAATTATAATATTCGGCAAACTTAACATTCCCCATAAACAAAGCGCAAGTTTTACATCTCCGCCGATTGTACCTAATAAAAATCCGAATCCACAGCCCATACACACACAAAGTAAATTTTGTTCTTGTTGTTTGGAAAGATAGCCATCTTGATACATGCTATGTAATATCTGTGCGCCTACAGGATAACCGCCAATTTGTGAAAATAAAATAATAATAAATAAAATTGCATCTGTATGCAATAATTTTTGAAAAATTTTCTCAAACGGTTTTGCTAGAAATATTAATAAATTTGCTTTTACGCTAAAAGACGCAAGTATTGAAAAAATATATAAAGACGGAATTAATATTAAAATACAGCGTTTACCGGCTTCTAAAATTGCGACAGAAACAGACTGATAAAAATATACTGCGCCTGCTAAAAATAATAAAATTAATATTACCTGTGTAGAATATATAAATTTTCGTTGCATAACTATCACCTGTACAGCCTATGCCAAAATTTTCTAACTTATGCGAATATCTGTATTTGAAAATTCATAAAATGCAATTATACAAGGGGTGTGATTCGATGCGTAAAAATCTAAAAAAAACAATACAAGGCTGGGTTTATTTAGATACTTATTTGCATATACACGGCAATGAACAGTTAAAACTTGAAAACTGCCGGAGAATTTTAGAATATAACGATATTTTAGTGCGATTACAGACACTGGATATGATAATTGAAATTTGGGGTACTGGTTTACGAGTATTTGATTATAATGACAGCAGTGTACTTGTCACAGGTAAAATTTCTGCTGTACATCTTACAGAAAAGAGATGATAACATGTTATTTCGGGAATTTTGCAATATTCGTGCGGACGGAAAAACGCCTTATCCGTTTATTAATGCCATTCGAGAAAGTCATATTATTTGTTATCAGCAATATTGCAAAGGCGAAATATTTTTCTGTCAGATTTTAAAAAGCGATTTACCAGAATTTAAAAAACTGGCAGAATCTTATCACATGAATTTGACAATTCAGGAACAAAAATCTTTTCTTGGCAAATTGAAAAAATATAAATTAAGACTTGGTGTGCCTCTGGGAATCATTGCTAGTATATTTATTTTATTTTATTATTCTAATATTATTACTAAAATTGAAATTCAAGGCAATGAACTTGTTTCAGAAAATATTATTTTAGCAATTTTAGAACAGGAAAATATTAAATTAGGCTCTTGGCTGACAGATATTGACATGCAACATTGTGAAATTTTATTAAGAACGCAAATTCCGGAAATTGCGTGGGCAGGTATTCGTCATACAGGCAGTCGGCTTGTGGTAGAAATTACAGAAGAAACCCCTCATGTCGAAATGCTTCATGAAAATAATCCCTGTCATATTATTTCACGCTATAATGCGCAGATTACTAACGTAGAAGTTTACAGCGGACAGTTAAAATGCTTAATTGGTGACGGCATTTCCAAAGGAGATATTATTGTCAGTGGCATTGTCGAAGATGATGCCGGCAATATTAATTTTAGACATGCGTATGCCAAAATTACAGGTATTTATACAGAACAAACAGAATTAACAGAATATTTTACAACATCACAGACTGTTGCAACTGGTAATAAAACTTGTCAACGTTGGTTTAAATTATTTAATTTAGAAATTCCTCTGCAATTATATAAACCAGATTATCAGGAATCTCAAATTAAAGAAAATTATATTGCATTTCAATTTTTGGGACAGGAATTGCCTTGCGGTATTTTTCGGCGTACAACGGAAGAATTACAAACTTCTGTAACAGAACGTTCTGAACAAGAAGTACTACTTGCATTACATTCGGCGATTATTCGCTATGAAAAAAATTTTTTACAAGACGTAAATATTTTAGACCAGAATTTAGAATTTCAAATAAATCAGGATAATATTACTTGTTATGTAAATTACACAGTAGAGGGCGAAATTGGCATGATATCAGATTTTTTTATTCTGCAAAATTATAAAGAATCATTGTATCT
>CAMWHN010000200.1 GCA_947174085.1 uncultured Ruminococcus sp. | reverse complement strand
GTATAATAAAATTACAGCATTTGGAATGAGTGATAGTTAAGATTTTGATTATAAGGGGGTTACTGCTTAGCAGGGTTTATCATGAAGCATAATAAAAATTTAATTCTATGGATAGAATTAGTATTTGCACTACTTTCGCTATTAGTTTTAAAAATTGTGGGTTCTTATCCAGAACATGCTATGATAACATTGAAATTTTATATTTTCAGTATGATTATTTTAACAACTGTGTTAGTATTATCTGTAAGATATTATCAAAAGCAACATAGCACAGTTGATGTGGATAGAATTTGCGAAATGGTGCAGAAAATTGATGTACCAGCGTTTATCTGGTCAGATGATTTATCTGTCATGTTTGCCAATCAGGCAATGGACGAATTGTTAGGCATTCATGAAGATGATGACGAAATTGATAATATGATTTTATTAAGTAATTTTTTTCATAGTATTAGCATTAGTCCAAAAGAAGCCGGTAATGTTTTGATTGGAAGGACATTAAAAACAGGATTTATCTCAAAAAATGGGAAAAAACGACATATTGCTTGGACAACTTCTGTATTGAAAAAAAATGATACAGTGTCTTTGTTATTTTCGATTGGATTTGAAACAACTGAATTAGAAAATGCAAAACAGGAATTAATTAAAAATGCACAGGATTTAATGATTTCGCAAACACGTTATGATTTGTCTATGAAATTATCCGGCATTGGATTTTTGCTCTGTGAAACAGACAGACAAGAATATTATGTTTCTGAAGAAGCTATGAAAATTCTGGGAATTACAGAAAATAGAATTTCATTTCATCAGTTCCGGAAAAAAATTCATCAAAATGATAGAATTAAATTTGATGATTATTTAGCAAAAATTTGTAATACACCAGTTTCTAATACAGACAGCCGTCAGAGAGTCATGGAACTGCGAATTTGGAGACATAATAAATACGTCTGGTATGCATATCAATATCATGAAAATTTAGTCAATAAAGACGGCAAGCCAATTATTGGCGGTTCTTTAATTGATATTACGAACGAAAAAAGAAAAGATGCCAAAATTAAAAATCTTGCTTATAATGATAAAGTTACTGGCATTGCAAATCGTAATAAATTAATGTCAGATGGGGAAAAATTATATCAGATGGCAAAAGAAGCCGAAACACAAGGCTATCGTTATCGCTATTGGGTGATTGTATTAGATATTGACAGATTTCATATTATTAATGATTCCTGTGGCTATGAAAAAGGTGATAAATTTTTAAAAGCCTTTGCGCATATTTTATGTGAATATACTGCAAGTAATGGCACTGTTGCGAGAATTAGTGCAGATAATTTTGCATTAATTTTACAAAGCTATGATGATGATGACGGCGAGCCTGCACGGACAATTGAAAAAATTCGTGAAGCTATGGGTGAACTTGCAAAAGAAGAATTTTCTTCCGTATCGTTAAGCTGTTCTGCCGGATTTGCCTCTATGCCAACAAAAGATAGTAAAGATTTCAAAGAAGTATTAGAACATGCAGAATTTGCGTTAGCAGTCGGCAAAGGAGAATTATCTTATTTAATGGGCTATGATGCTAAAATGCATCAGGAAATTTTATATCAGGGCGAAATGGAAAAATCACTTTCTGAAGCCATTGAAAAGCATTATCTGCAATTATATTATCAGCCTAAAGTAGATATTCACACAGAGAAAATTATCGGTGCAGAAGCGTTAGTGCGTTGGATTCGTCCTGACGGTACAATGATTTCTCCTAATGTATTTATTCCCATTGCGGAAAAAGCCGGTATGATTTCTGCGATTAGTCATTTTGTACTTTGTGAAGCTTGTGAACAAACGGCAATCTGGCAAAAATTAGGGTTGTCTAAAATTGTTATGTCAATTAATTTTGCGTCTGGTGATTTTTATCAGACAAATGTCTGTGAAGTTGTGCAGAATCAACTTGACAAAGTAGGATTAGACCCAAAATATTTAGAACTAGAATTAACAGAACGGCTTGCTTTAGGAGATATTAATTATACAGTTCAGCAAATGAATGCATTGCGGGATATGGGAATTTTACTTGCAATGGACGATTTTGGGACAGGCTATTCTTCTTTGAGTTATATTCAGCTATTGCCATTAACGCTGTTAAAACTTGACAGGTCGTTTATTATTGAAATCGAAACGGATAAAGTCGCACAGGAAATTGTTTCAGCCGTAATTAAAATTGCAAAATCTATGGACATGGAAACCATTGCAGAGGGTGTAGAATATCAGCCACAGGCAGAAATTTTGAAAAAAATGGGCTGTGATTATATTCAAGGCTATTTATATGGCAAGCCGATGCCTCCGGCTGAATTTCAGAAACGTTTGGAAATTAACACTTATGGAAAGGAGTTATTATCATGAAAAAACAAATCACATTGCCGTCTTATACGCTAGGGGAGGAAATTTTTAATTCTGTGTCGCACGGTATAGGCGCATTATTATCTATTGCAGGGTGTGTTGTCTTAATTGTATTCTGTGCAATAAATAATAACGCAAAAGCTGTTGTTTCCGCATCTGTATTTGGTGCTTCGTTAATTGTTTTATATACAATGTCAACACTTTATCATGCTTTAACAAATCCGAAAGCAAAACGAGTATTTCGAGTATTCGACCATGATACTATTTTTTTGCTGATTGCCGGAACATATACGCCTTATGCATTATGCTGTATCAAACCAGTTTGGCTAGGCTGGACAATTTTCGGCTGTATCTGGGCTTCAGCAGTTCTTGGGATTGTATTTTCTTCTGTGAATCTTGAAAAATTCAGTAAATTTTCTACAATCTGTTATGTTCTCATGGGTTGGGCTATTATTTTTGCAATTAAGCCATTATATCAAGTTTTGCCAAAATTTAGCTTAATTGCATTAATTGCAGGCGGTCTGATGTATTCGTTAGGTGTATATTTTTACAAGAAAAAATCTGTAAAATATTTTCATTCGATTTGGCATTTATTTGTAGTTGCCGGAAGTGTTTTGCATTATTTTTCTGTATTATATGCCATCGGATTTTAATTTAAAAAAATTTTTAAGGAGGAAAATTTTTTATGAAAAAAAGAATTGGCATTCTGACAAGTGGCGGTGACTGCCCCGGTTTGAATGCGACTATCAGAGGTGTTGTGAAAGCTTGTTACGAGCGTTTCGGAGAAGACAACGTACAAATTGTTGGAATTTCCAACGGTTATTACGGATTAATTCACGGACTTTGCAGGGATATGCAACCGTCTGAATTTTCCGGCATTCTCACACAAGGCGGTACAATCTTAGGTACAAAACGTCAGCCATTCAAAATGATGACAGTCATTGGTGATGATAACGTCAACAAAGTGGAAAACATGAAACAGACTTATGAAAAGCAAAAATTAGATTGTTTGCTGACATTAGGCGGAAATGGCACACACAAAACTTCTAAATTATTAGCAGACGAAGGCTTAAATGTCATCGGCTTGCCAAAAACGATTGATAATGATTTATATGGCACAGATGTTACGTTTGGATTTCATACAGCAGTAGATATTGCAACTGACGCATTAGATAGACTGCATACCACAGCGGCAAGCCATTCCAGAATTATTGTTTGTGAAATTATGGGTAATAAAGCTGGTTGGCTGACGTTATATTCTGGTATTGCAGGCGGTGCAGATATTATTTTACTGCCTGAAATTGCCTATGATATTGACAAAGTTTGTGATGCTGTTGTCAAGAGAGCGCAAAAAGGTAAGACATTTTCTATTTTAGCCGTTGCTGAGGGTGTGAATGATATTAAAATTGCAAAACTCAAGAAAAAAGAACGTGAAAAATATCATGCAGAACATGGTAATGATACGGCTAGAATTGCAGCTCAGATTGAAAAAAATACAGGCATTGAAGCAAGAGTTTGTGTGCCTGGTCACATGTTAAGAGGCGGTACGCCAAGTGCTTATGATAGACTGCTTGCCACACAGTTTGGCGTACATGCAGCTAAATTAATTGCAGACGGTAAATTCGGACGTACAGTTGCCTTTGTTGATGGCAAAGTAACTTCTAATAAATTAGCTGATATTGCAGGTAAGAAAAAATTAGTAGACCCGAAAGGACAACAAGTACAATTTGCCCGTGATTTAGGCATTTCATTTGGTGATTAATCAAAATAATAAGTGGTTGTCAATATTTGACAGCCACTATTTATTTTATTTTTAAATTATGAAATATTTCTGAATTATTATTATCACCATTCCCATGGCCATGTTGCCCAGTCGTTTATATAACCTCTTGAAATTATAGCGAATACACAGAATAAAAAATTTATAATTCCGATAATTATGCTAGGAAATATTAGCCATTTTGAAAGTCCTGTTTTTTTATGCCATAATTTATAAAGAAGTAAATTTAGTAATTTATAGAGCAGTGAATACAATCCATAAGGTAGAAAAATTGATGTTTAAAAAAATACCAAAAATTAGTT
>CAMWHN010000199.1 GCA_947174085.1 uncultured Ruminococcus sp. | reverse complement strand
CTCATATCTTTATTTTATCATAGTATTTATTGTCTGTCAAGTTGATTCACTATACCATAAAGAACAGCCTTCCAGTTTTTTTCTTTAACAGCTTTGATTACTATTTTCAGCCATTCCGTAATTTCTTTCCAGAATGTGACCATAAATGCAACTACTGCACCTACGATGAGACCTACTAAAATCATATGAAACATATTCATTCAACCTTTCTTCATTTCATATATCGAATTTCAACGGGTTAGTTCTGACTTTCCTGATTTGTTCCTGTGTAGCAGAATCATCAGAAAACATGGAAATTGCCTGCTGATGTGTAATTGTGCTTTTTGTCCACTGCTGATGATCATCAATGCTGTACATCTCCATGACAGAAGTAACATTCTCATCATCACTAGAAATTCTGCACTTGATTCCTACAGAACGGCTTTCCGTAATTCTTTCTTTCTGCTTTTTATGCCGGAGAGCAATTTCTTTGCTCTCCGATACAAAATCATCAAATGTCATGGTAGAAGATTTCTTCTTTTTTGTCGATACAAACAGAGATAATCCGACAGCTACAACAAGAATTAAAATTATCCTCATTATTTCACTCCTGCTGTTCTGGTACATCGATATTCATGAGACAAGGTTCACGAAGAACATCACCTAAAGTTCTCTTAGTTTCAGCATCATTCATATCAAATTGAGCATAGCTGCACTCTCTTATTACTGTCCGATGTTCTATCTTTTCTGTAGTTGTATTCTGAAAATACTCTTCTGCACTGATTTTCAGAATAGTTTTCATACCAGATTTTTCACCATAGATTGTGCATTTACCACCAAGAAACGTCTTTCCGGATTTTTTCTGATAGTCAACAGCTTCCTCATCAATTGCATTACTGAGATCCTGAAGGAATTCAGCCCATTTCATTTTTGCCTTCGGAGGAGAAAAAAGTGCTCCTCCTATGGTTTTGAAGGCATCTACAAAGTCCTGTTTAATCTCTTCCCAGGAAACATCTTCTTCAACGGTATTCTGGTTATTATTCAATTCTTCATGTTCAGCCATAAGCATTCACCTTTCTTTCAGGAAGCAAGTTCTGTTTCCAAATCGTCTGTAACATCTACTTTATTGAAGCGGACAGTCCTTCTCCGAATTTCATCCATCCCTACAACTCTGGAAACTGTAGCTTTATGCCATTGATGCTGATGATCCAAAGAATAATTCTCAGCAATCTCAAGATTTTCTTCAACATCTACGAAAGTTTTACATCCATACAATTTCCCTATAATTGAATTGGCGATCAATCTCGGAAGAGTTTTCAGCCAGCGAATAAAATTTCCACGGAAAGATTCCATAACAGATTGAAATACACTTCTTGAAAATCTTGAAATCGATGAGAAATTAAGTATTTTTGCCATGATATATCATCCACTTTTCAGGAAG
This sequence comes from uncultured Ruminococcus sp., assembly GCA_947174085.1. GTDB lineage: Bacteria > Bacillota > Clostridia > Oscillospirales > Ruminococcaceae > UBA3855. The sequence goes on along the minus strand of CAMWHN010000199.1, from coordinate 3,046 downwards.
CAGAAGCAAGTTCCATTTCCAGATCATCCGTAACATCTACCTTGTTGGAATTAACTGCTCTTCTACGGATTTCATCAGGAATTTCATCCAGTTCCACAACTCTGGAAGCAGTAGTCTTATGCCATTGATTTCCATCAAGTGAGTAATTTTCAGAGATTTCCTGTCCGGTTGCTGTATTGACAGAAGTTTTGGCTCCCCATAGTTTCCCGACGACTTTACTTTTAATCAGTTCAGGAACCATTTTCAGCCAGTTCAGGAAAATTCCTCTGAACAGAGATAACAGCGTCTTGAAAATTACTTTAGCGAATTTTAGAATCAGCGAAAATTTTAACATAAAAACCTCCTATATTGCATCGACTCTTACCATTTCTTTCTGGCTTTGTTTATCTTCTTTTCCGCTTTTTTTTGCTTTTTTTCATATTTTTCCTCCGCTTTTCTTAATTTCTTTTCCACCTTTTTCTCTGTTTTTTCCTGGATTTTTTTCACATTGCTTTCGGCTTTTTCGCATCTTCCTAGCATATAATCCGGTACTTCAGAAGTCGGAATATTCTCCTCTGTGATAATTATGCCATCACTCATGATGCATTCTCCTGTTTATCTGCTTCCGCTTTTGAACGAATTTCAGGCGGAACTTGCGATTCATCCACAACTTCTGTTACTCTGGTTACTTTTTCATGTTGTGTTTTACTTGCCTTCTGGCTCTTCTGGACACTTTCTACTGCTTCTTCAAAATCAGCCTGCTTCACAACAGGATTTTCAGAACGTGCGGATTTAAGAGCAGCTTTCAAAACAGCTGTAGAAATGTCGCTTCCACTTAATCCTTCTGACTTTTCAGCAAGAGCATGAACATCTGCATCAATAGGCATCTGTTTCGGAAGATAGTGTTTCCAGAGTTTTTCACGAAGCTGAATGTCTGGAAGTTCAAACCGCACATGATACTGAATCCGACGCATAAAAGCAGAGTCATAATTGCTGATGAAGTTTGTTGCGAAGATAACCATGCCTTCATAAGAATTCAGAAGGGTAAGCAATACGGAACGTGTCTGATTGACACTGACATCCGTTGCACTGCTCATTTCTGTCACTCGTTTACTCAACAGAGCATCCGCTTCATCGAAGAAAATAATCTGTTCCATAGCATCAGGCTGAGTAAATAAACTTGTCAGATTTTTGCTGGTTTCTCCGACATATTTTGATTCGATATCGGCATAATTGACACAGATCAGCTTTTTGTTCAGAGCATTAGCAATCGCATGAGCTGCCATAGTCTTGCCTGTCCCACTTGCTCCATATAAATTCACGAACAGATTTTTCCTTTCTTTGAGAACTGTCCCAAGTCCCCATGTTTCAAAGACTGTTTTCCAACACTTCTGGGCATTGACAACAGTCTGTAATTCCTCATATACAGATTCGGATAAAATCATATCATCAAATGTATATTTTGGGTCTGAAAGTGCGAACTGCATCTTCTTTTCTTCCGGCTTCTTTACAGGAGCAGGGGCAGGATTTGATCTATGATTAGATGAAATTGGTGATAAAGGCATTCTTTTACTCCTCATTTCTATTTAAAATTTGCATTATTCTGAATTTTGGGATATAATAATTCTGAACCCAATATGTCGCAAAAGTCCGTATTTTGCGACTCGGACAATTTCAGATGATCCGAATGCCTGTTGATTTTTCAAAAATCACAGGCTTTTTCTGTTCACTCCATAAAAATTATTTTTATGCCAAGAGATTCTGCTGTTTCCACTACAGGCAGATTATCCGCAGGAGAACCAAACACACACAGCAAATTACTGTGTTCCAGCATGTATTGTTCAGCATCATAGTAACATTCGGGATGATACTGTTTATTAGACCTCTTGCGAAATAAAAAGAGATATGGTATAATAAAGATATGATAAAATATGAAATAATCCAAAAATACAATGATACTCAGTTCCGGAGAATCACAGGAGTAAAGAGAGCAACATTTGAAAAGATGTTAGAGATACTGAAGAACAGCTATGCAGAAAAGCACAGAAGGAGAGGAAGAAATTTAAAGCTGAGCATAGAAGATCAATTGCTGGCGGCTCTGGAATACTGGCGTGAATACCGGACATATGCCCATATTGCGGCAAGTTATGGAATTGCAGAAAGCAATATGTACCGAAACATCAAATGGATAGAAGAAGTACTGATTAAAGAGGGAACATTCTCTCTGCCCGGAAAAAAAGAACTGCTGAAAAGTGATGCGGAGTATGAAGTGATTTTGATTGATGCAACAGAATCACCTGTGGAACGTCCTCAAAAAAACAGAGAAAATACTACTCAGGCAAGAAAAAAAGACATACATTGAAAACACAGCTTGTTGTGGACAGAAAGACACTGAAAATTATCTGTCTGAATTTTTGCAATGGAAAGAAGCATGATTTCAGACTGTTCAAGGAATCGGGAGTTCATGCAGGAGTGAATACAGAAATTGAAACAGACACAGGCTATACAGGAATTACAGCGATACATCCAAATTCACTTCTGCCAAAAAAGAACAGGAAAAATAATCCCCTTAGCAAAGAGGAAAAGAGAAACAACCGCATCATTTCCAGAAAAAGAATCTATGTGGAACATGCCATCAGATTTGTCAAACGTTTCCGCATTTTGTCAGAACGATACCGCAACCGAAGAAATAGATTTTCACTTAGGTTTTCTTTGCTTGCTGGTATCTGTAACTTTGATATGTCTATTTAATTTCGCAAGAGGTCTATTCTATCATACTTTTCAATTTTTTTCAAGTGGGATTACTATATTAATCATACGGCTCTTCATCTTACATTAACGCATTTCTGCGTTTATTCTGAACAGTCCACTCGCCATGTTCTCGACTCGCCATGTCCGCACAGCAGCTTCATTTATTCCATTCAGAGCTGTAAGATGTGTCACCCTTCCCTCCATTTGCTTATGCTGACAAACTTCTTTGGTACTATGATGACATCGGACTTCCTGATGTACATTAGACCTGTTCGAAAACCTTGACAAGAGAAGAAAAAAGGAGTAAAATAGAAAA
>CAMWHN010000198.1 GCA_947174085.1 uncultured Ruminococcus sp. | reverse complement strand
TTGATTCCCTGGATAGTGCTATCTCTTTTGCTTTTCAAGTTTGTTGACTATAATTTTCTTCTTTTGGTATGACAGCTTGTAATACATCATGATATAATGCCGAGGGATTGCTTAGAATTTTTTCGCCTAATAATTTTGCCTGATATTCGTCAGGTGTAAACAGTGTTAATTCTAGTAATGTCAATTGATGGTCAAGCATTTTCACATGTAAGTGACAACCTTGCCGAATGGTTTCGTAAGAAATTTTCACTTGTTCTTCATTTTTGCGCCGTTTGACAGCGACTTTTGCAGTTTTAATAATACGCTCTCGATAAGATTCTCCTGCGAGATGTTTTAAATTCTTTGCAGAATTTCTGCCTTTTTCTGTAAGAATATATATTTTTTCGCCGTTTTCCTGTGATTCACAGTTGACAGCTCCAGTATCTTCCATGCTTTGAATTGCTTCTTGAAATGAAAAATAATTAATAATCCCACTCGTAACAGCAATATCATATAATAATTCATTATCAATTGGTTCATCAATTTGTGACAGCGTGTAACAGAGTAAAATATTTGCCGTTGTCGTATCGGCAACTGTACGGTCTGCTAGACCGGAAATTTTTTTTAAATTCTCATCACGCAATTTTTTAACCTTCTTTCTGAAATTTAACAAAAATGCGGATAATCTAACATATGCGAAAGTAATGCAATATTCACAGCAGATTCTACACAAGGCACAAGCTTTGGCAATAAACAAGCATCTAAATAAGATTCTGCTTGTATTTCTTCTTGTTCCATACTAGATAAATTAATTGTCTTTTGTACTTTTCCAACTGTAGCAGAGGGTTTAAATGCGACACGCAAAACAATCGGCATACCAGAAGAAATACCACCTAAAATTCCACCATGATTATTAGAATATGTTTTCACATGTCCGTGTTCGTCAACATAAAAGCTATCATTATTTTGACTGCCTGTCATTTTAGTAACTTGAAAACCTGCACCAAATTCAAGACCTTGAACATCGGGCAAGGCAAATAATAACTGTGCGATTGCATTTTCAAGACCATTAAATATAGGCGAACCAATTCCGGCAGGAACGTTTACAGCAACACATTCAATTGCACCGCCTAGCGTTTCACCACCCTCAAAAGCGGCTTGTATATCATCTTGCATTTCTTTTCCTTGTGTATTCTGAATCACAGGGAATTTTTTATAACGTATCGCTAGAATATCTTCTTTTGTGACAGTGGCATAATTAAAACTTTCGTCTTGAATGCCATGAATTTCCTGAATATGCGCACCTGTATAAATGCCACGGCGTTCCAAAATCTGACCGCAGACAGCTCCCGCAAAACAAAATGGTGCTATCATAGAACTAGAAACATGTCCCCCGTCACGAATATCATTAAAGCCTTTATAACGCAATGTGCCTGTATAATCTGCATGTCCCGGACGTGGCAAGCGATTTATCTGTGAAATTTCCTGTGCAGGCTGTTCTGTATTCTGAATAAATGCACATAAGGGTGAACCTGTAGTACGTTCGTTTAGAATCCCTGACATAATCTGATGTAATTCTGTATAGGGATTTTGATTTTCACGGTATCTTGTCAAGAATTGATGTAATTTTTGTGTATCAAGATATTCACCGGCAGGCAAATTATCAATTGTAATCCCAATAGCTGGTCCTTTTGTCTCGCCAAATATAGAAACTGCAAGACGATTATTCCAAATAGAAGCCATTTAAATATTCCCGTTACTGAAAACTTATAAAAAGTGATAAAATAAACTTTCATGTTTCATTCCTTGTTCAATGTGTCCATTTTCGATATGACAAGTCATCATCTATTCATGTTGGCATGACACTCCGAAGGCGTAAATTCCCCGCTAACGTACGGGTACACACGATAAACACCATAACCCGTGGCTTGAATATCGTGCCAGTAACATTTCCTTTCTTACTGATTTGCCAAATAATTGTGCTTGATTTTCGCTTTGCATGATTACGACAGCAGTCCCCGTTTCAGCTACTTTTTCAAGCAGACAAACAACGTCTTATGGACTACTAGTTGAATCGCCGACCTTTAAAATGATAAAGAATTTTGTATTTTTTACATCTTTTTATCGTTTCTGTTTAACTGTTAACAACCCTTTAATTTTATATAATCCTCAAAAAAATTAGGATAAGACTTATCAACACATTCTGCACCCAGAATTGTAACTGGTTCTGTTGCTCTCGTAGCGGCAATTGCGCCACACATAGCAATTCTATGGTCACCAGCACTGTCAATCACACCGCCATGTAATTTTTCTACGGGCTGAATTTCCAGACCATCAGAAAATATTTTTACATTGCCACCCAAAGTATTCATCATATTTGCAGTAGTTTCTAAACGGTCACTTTCTTTAATACGCAAACGTTCTGCACCAAAAATTCTTGTTGGCTTTTCCGCAAACGTTGCCAAAACTGCCAGAATTGGTACTAAATCCGGAATATCTCTTGCATCAATTTTAAATATATCCTGTTCTGTATTTTTATTATAACACATCTGTTCAATAATTTCAATAATTTTTCTGTCACCTTGCATAGATTTTTCCGGAATATTTTGCAATATGACTTGATTGCCAATAGCATTTGCTACATAGAAAAATGCCGCCTGTGAAAAATCGCCCTCTACTTGAAAATTTTTTGCATGATAATGTTGTGTACCAAATACATGATAACCATTTTCTATTTCTTTTACACAGACACCAAACTGTTGCATACAATCAATAGTCATATCTACATAGGGTTTTGATTCTAATGGGGAAGTTAATATAATTTCTGAATCTTCTCTTAGTAATGGCAATGCAAATAATAATCCTGAAATAAACTGTGAAGAAATATTCCCCTCTAGTTCAAATTTTCCATGTTCTAATCTGCCTTTTATTACAAATGGCATTGTATTTTGATAATCTAAGAAATTAATATTTTTCTTTGACAGCTCCCGCACATAAGGCGTAATTGGTCTTTCAGGCAATCTGCCTTGCCCTATAAAAGTTGTTTCTACACCCAATGCGGCGGCTACTGGTATTAAAAATCTTAATGTTGAACCACTCTCACAGCAATTTGCAAAAGCTGTTGCAGGAATTTCCCGAATGCCTGTGATAATTACACTATGTTCTTGTTTTTCAAATTTTGCTCCTAATGCCTCCATAACAGAAATTGTCGCATGAATATCTTTTGAAAAATTAATTCCCTCTATTTTGGAAATTCCCTTGCTTAATCCTGCACAAATTAACATTCTATGTGCCATGCTTTTTGATGATGGTATTTTTACTGTACCAACTAATTTACTTGGCTGAATTTCTATATTCATATTAAATTCCTTTCAAAATGTTTGCGAAACGCACTAATAGAATCACATTTAATTCTTGCTGTTCCAATTGGCGAACATACAATATAACGCAAATCACTACCAGAACGCTTTTTATCATTGCCACATAAAGCAACTAATTTATTAATAGCTACTGGAACTTCTGTTGGCAAGCCGTAACGCTCTACACAGGATTTTAATTTTTGATATTCATCTGAATTACCACAATATTTTGTCATCAAACACATACCCACTGCAACCGCACAGCCATGTGTATAAGTTTCATAATGATAATAAGCTTCTATTGCATGTCCCAGCGTATGCCCAAAATTTAAAATCATGCGCAAGCCGTTATCTAATTCATCTTCGGCAACAACATCACGTTTAATTTTAATACATGCCGGAATAATTTCATCAAAATGATTTTTAATACTCTGCAAATCATACTGGCATAAAATATCAAATAATTCTGCATCTGCAATCATACCGTATTTAATTACTTCGCCCATGCCGTCAATTAAAAATTCTTCCGGCAATGTCTGCAACGTATCTGAATCACAAAATACAGCTAATGGCTGTTTAAACGCTCCTACTAAATTTTTCCCCTCTGGCAAATCGATTGCTGTTTTTCCTCCTACAGAAGAATCTACTTGCGCTAACAAAGAAGTCGGAATTTGAATATATGGCAATCCCCTTAAAAACGTTGCGGCTGCAAAGCCTGTAATATCTCCCACAACGCCACCGCCTAATGCAATTAAACAATCTCCTCTAGTAACTTCATGTTCACACAAAAATGCATAAATTTTCAATAACGTTTCTGCATTTTTAGAACCCTCTCCATGTGGAAATACAAATTTTTCAGCTCGAAAACCGTTCTCTTGCAATGATTTTAACACAATATCTGCATAAAACTTATCTACATTATCATCTGTAATAATTACAAAATGTTTTGCATTTGTCAGCTCCAACTCTTGAATTAATGTTCCGCATTTCTGCAAAATGCCTCTTTCTATGATAACATCATAAGCATTTCTAACAGGTACATGAATTTTTTGCATAAAAAACCTCCCGATTTTTTCACTTAATTTTATTAAAAAAAGCTCTTTATTATATCATACTGAATTTTTTGCTATTTGTCAAGTCTATTC
>CAMWHN010000197.1 GCA_947174085.1 uncultured Ruminococcus sp. | reverse complement strand
TAATAAAACTATGAAATTCTGTGTCAGTCTGTTTGTATACAGAATTGGCAAATATACTAATACTGGCTTTTTTGAAAGCCAAAAAATTAAAAAAATTTAACGAGAGGGGTAATTTCAATGCTTTTTAAAAAAAGTAAAGCAATCCTTGCTGGCGTTCTGTCTGCTGCTATGGCAACAACTTCTATGGCAACAACAGTCGCATCTGCCGCAACTGCAGGCACAAGAACAAAGCCAGAAGCATTCGGCGATTCTACATATGCTGAACGTTTCCTGTCCCTGTATGATGATGTTATCACAAACGGTCAGACAAATGGCTATCTTTCCAAAAATACTGGTGGTGGCGATTCTTTCGGTATCCCATACCACGCTGTAGAAGAAGTTATCGTAGAAGCTCCTGACTATGGTCATGAAACAACTTCCGAAGCTATGTCCTATTTAGTATGGGCTGCTGCAATGAGAGATAACATTGCGAAAAATCATGCTGATCAAGTAAAAACAGGTGATGTACAATATACTGCTGACCTTGCAAAAGCTTGGAAAACAATGGAAGTTATGATTCCTGATGTACAGGATAATTTCTGGGGAGCAGGTTCTGTTAGCGCACAATATTGTGGTGAGTATGATACACCAGAACAGTGTCCAGATGAATGGGCAGGTCAGGCTGATAAAACAGCTGAAAACCCAATTTATAGCTATTTCACAAGCGTTTATCAGGGCAAAGGCGGTAAGGGCGGTCTGTACCTTATGCACTGGCTCGGTGACGTTGATAACTGGTATGGTTACGGCGAAGGTGAAAGCTTCACATTTATTAACACATTCCAGCGTGGTGAGCAGGAATCCTGTTGGGAAACAGTTCCGCATCCTTGCGTAGAAGAAAAGAAATATGGTACACCTCAAAAAGGTCTGAAAGGTATTTTCAATCAGGACGAAAACGTAACAGCACAGTATGCTTATACAAATGCGCCTGACGCTGAAGACCGTGCAATTCAAGGTGTATTTGATGCGAACCAGTGGGGCGTTGGTGATGCTTCTGTTAGTGCAAAAGCCGCTGAAATGGGTGACGAACTCCGTAACAACATGTATGATAAATATTATCAGACAATCAGCGAAAATACAAGCTGGACAAACGGCAATGCAGGCGATAACAGCAAGCATTATCTTATGAACTGGTACACATCTTGGGGCGGTGCTTTGGCTTCTTCCGGTCAGAACTGGTGCTGGCAGATTGGTTGTTCTCATGCCCATGAATTCTATCAGAACCCATTGGCAGCATATGCTTTGATTCAGGATAATGATCTTAAATCTGGTATGAAGTCACAAGGTGCTGTAGATGACTATGTAAAATCTCTCGAAAGACAGATGGAATTCTATCTCTGGTTGCAGTCTGCTAATGGTCCTATTGCCGGTGGTGCGACTAACTCCTATAAAGGTCGTTATGAAGCATATCCAGCAGGTTCTTCCACATTCTATGGTATGATGTATATTGCACACCCTGTATATGGTGACCCTGTTTCTAATAACTGGATTGGTAACCAAGTATGGGCTGTACAGCGTCTTGCTGAATTGTATTACTGGGTAAAAACAAACGGCGATACAACAGGTGCAAAACCAGGTGGCATGAGCGTAGAAGCTGCTTTGGAACAGATTCTCGACAAATGGTGTACATGGTTTGTAAATAACACAATCCTGACAGATGACGGCGATTATTATATCCCATCTGGTTTGACATGGAGCGGACAGCCTGACACATGGAGTGGTTCTGCTACAGGTAACACAGGTTTGACTTGTGAAATCAATGGTTATGGTAATGCTGACTTTGGTTGTGTAGCATCTCTTGCTGATACTTTGATTTACTATGCAAAAGCAAAAGGTGTTAAGGCAGCCGATATTAAAGAAAAGACTTTTGATGTTGGTGGTGCATATCCTTCCAGCAGTGTTACAATCGAAGGTGTAACAGGTACTGGCGGAAAGACTTATAACACAGGTGATGCAGAAGTTGCAACAGCTTCTCTGTATTTGGCACAGCAATTACTTGACCGTGAATGGAACATCGGTCGTGATGATATCGGTCTGACAAGACTTGATCACAACGGTTCTTTTGCACGTATGTTCTCTCAGGGCGTTTGGGTATCCCCATCTTATGGTACTGGTACAATGCCAAATGGTGACGAAATCAAGAATGGTATTAACTTCTTGGATATTCGTTCTATGTATTTGGATAGCTCTAAGTGTAAAGGTGCTAAGACAAGTGACGAAGCAATTGCTTTAGTTCAGGAACTCAAAGCAGCTTATGAACAAGACGTTGCAGCTGGTGCAGATTTTGCTAGCAGAAGTGATTTGTCCGCATCTAGTGCAGACGGCGCAGCAGCATTAGCTGAATTTAAGAATGTTGCAGCTGTTGATTTGTATTATCACAGATTCTGGCATGCAGGTGACATCATGATTGCACTTGGTGTAATGGCTGACTTGTATCCAGATTTGACTCCAACAATTCAGTATGGTGATGTAACTCCAGAACCAGATACTACAAATCCAAATGAAGACTTGGACGTTACTCTTTGGGGCGATGCTGACGTAAATAATGAAGTTTCTATCGCTGACGTTGTTTTCGTAACTAGAACAGTTCTTGGTAAAGATAATACTATGAGCGCACAGGGCGAAAAGAATTGCGACATCGATGTAGACGGTCAGCTTACTCCAGCAGATGCTTTGAATGTTATGCAATTAGTTGTTGAATTGATTAAACAGGAAGATTGCCCAATTAAAAAATAATTGATTGTTAGCAATTAGAATGATAAGAAACAGGACAGTTTTTAAGCTGTCCTGTTTTTAATTATTATTTTCTGCTAACGGCGGAACATAGGGAATTTGTGTGCTTCCGTCACCGTCAACGGTTAAATATTGCGTCCATTGGGCAAATAATTCTGTTGTGACATGTTCTGCAAGCGTAATTTCCAGAATATTATAAAAAATATGAATATCTCTGTCACGCAAGATAATAATTTCTTCTGCGAGTGCTTCATTACAATTGGGCAGTAATAATAATTCTTCTTTTGTGGCAGTATTTAAATTAATCATAGGAATTTCCTGCATGGTTTCAGAAATCGGCTCTGTTGGGTCTATATTATCTGGAATTATTTCTGATTCTGTAGATTCTGGCAAAGGGTATTCTGTTTCCAGATACACGTAAGGCTGAATTTCAGAAAATTTAAATTCTCCAATGCCGGAGACTTCTAATAATTGATAGCAATTAATAAATCCGCCAATAGATTCCCTATAATTGATAATTGCCTGTGCCGTAACAGAGCCAATATATGGCAAAGCACAAAGTTCTTCAAAACTAGCTTGATTTAATTCTAACGGGAATGTAATTTCTGGTTCTTGTGATTCCGTATTATTTGAAAATAAAATTTCATTGGAAATTATTTCTGTAACAGTTTCTGTTATGATTTCTTGTGTAGTTAGTATCATTTCTGTTGTGATTTCTTGTGTAGTTAGTATCGTTTCTGAAACTGTTTCAGATTCAGAAGTCATTTCTGTAGAAATTAATTTTTCAATATAAAAATAATCCTGCAATTGATAAAATAATTTTTCTGGCATACCGGCTGTCATAATTTCAGAAATATCCTGAAAATCGCCGTTAGTATTTCTATAAGCAACAATTTTTTCTGCAAGCGAACGGCTCACACCAGATAATTTTGCAAATTTCGACACAGAAGCTTTATTAATATCTAAAATAATCATTTCTGATTCTGTTTGTAATTGATAATCATGCGAATAGGGCTTAATTTCTTCAAAACATTCATCATTATTTTTAAATTTTAGTAAGCAGAATATAAAAATAATGATAAAATATATGGCAAATAAAATAAATTTTTTGTGATGCATCAAATTACAGCAAGAACTCCCGACTTCTTAAATCGAGCAGAAATGCTGTTTCCGTTACTGAAAACTTATAAAAAATTATAAAATAAACTTTTATGTTTCATTCCTTATTCAATGTGTCCATTTTCGACAAGTCTAATCATGTTTGGTATGACACTCCAAAGGCGTAAATTCCCGACTAACGTATCGGTATATATTAACAACACTTGTTTTCGCTATGCTGTTAATCCATATCGCATTAAATTCATACTTGCCTGAAAGTCTCTATCAATTGTATTGTAACATACAGGGCAAATATAGACACGTTCTGAAAGCTTCAAATCTTTCTTTACATATCCGCAACAGGAGCATAATTTACTGGACGGATAAAACCTGTCTGCTGTAATAAATGCAATATGATTCCAATTGCATTTATACTCCATTTGCCTATAAAATTCATAGAAACACTGTTCTTGTATTGCTTTGGCTAAGTATTGATTCTTCAACATGCCTTTTACATTTAAATCTTCCAGAACAATAAACTTTGGTTTTCGGTTTATGATTTCGGAAGTCACGAAATGTAAATAACTATGACGAATATTTGTTAATTTATGGATAATTTTTAAAAGTTTTTTCTCACTTTTTACAATATTGCGT